>JAEWKX010000410.1 GCA_023393575.1 Pseudomonadota bacterium | reverse complement strand
GATTCGTACAGGGCGTCGACGTGATCGTAGCGTCCCCCCAAGGTCAGGATCCATCGATCCTCAAACGTGAGTTCCTCCTGCAGATATACGCCCTTCGTAACCGTATCGTTGTCGGAGAGCGTTGTCGGGGGAAGGGTGATGCAGGCAAGGCCGCAATAGGACGGATCATATATATTGATCCCGGATGCGCTGCCATCTGCGCGGCGTTCTTCAACCTTATCGTTCCAATAATCGAAACCGAGCAGGGTTCGGCTTTCAAAGGGCCCGAAGCTCGCGTCGTATTGTAGCTGGCTATCCAGCGCGAAGCGCTTCCCCTCGCCGTACACGGCAAGAGCACTCCTCGGATCCGCAGGGTTAGATGTGCCGCCGTAGACGGTTTCGTAGGTCAGGTCGAGTGAAGTGTATCTGGCGTTCTGGCGAAACTGTAGCCCGTTTCCGAAATCGTGATCAAAAGAGTATCCAATATTTCTCTCGATCGTGTCCATGTTGTCGAAGTCAGGTTCCCCGAGATAGGTCTCCGAGTCGATGTTCGAACCCAATGGAATGCCGTGAGCAGTATTATTCTCCCGGCGATTGAAATCAGAGAGAATAGTGAACGATGTCGCCGCATCCGGGCTCCATGTCAGCGCGGGCGCGATATAGAGGCGATCATCCTCGGTGAAATCAACTCCGTTGCTGCCGTCTTGCCATTTCCCCGTAAAGCGATAGGTCCAGATCGCGTTCTCATCTATAGGTCCGCCAAAATCGGTGCCTGTTTCTAAATGCTCCTCGCCAAGCGTCGTATAGATTTCACCGAACTGCTCATCCTGAGGACGCTTGGTGACCATGTTCACGAGTCCGCCAGGCGAGTTCAATCCGAAGAGACTTGAGGTGGACCCCTTCAAGACGTCGATGCGCTGCAGTCCGTAGGGCTCCACCCGGCTACCGGTGAAGTTCGTTACCCGCATCGGAAGTCCATCTCGATACTTGCCGTTGGTTCCTTGATAGAACCCTCGAATCAGGAAGAAGTCGTAGCGATCATCCGAGCCATAAATATCGGTTGAGACGCTTGAGGTATACGCAAGCGCTTCATCGAGCTTCTTGACGCCCCGCTGCTCCATTTCCTTCTGGGTGACGACGGAAACCGAAGCTGGCGTTTCCAGGATATCCGTGGGCATTTTGCTGCCGCTTGTCGTCTGCTTCGCCACGATCGTTCGCGCATCGCCGGCGCCGTTTCCGCTGCCTTCGATGACGATGGTTTCGAGCTGAGTACCGGAGGTCGAAGTCTCCGTGTCCTGCGCCACGGCGGACGTCGCGGAAATGGCGGCCAATGCCGTGCAGCTCAGCAGGAGCGCCTGCCGTCCCCTGGTGCCGATCCCGCTGAGAGTGCCGCCGCGTCTATCGATCTTCATGGTGTTAAAATCCGGAACTGACTGTTGCTGGAGGTCGGGGCGCCGACCGGAGGGCGGACGCAGCCTCTGCCATGCCTGAATGCGGGTTCCCCTCGAACACGCATCGGGACATGAGCCCGCGCCCGGCATGTCATTAACTTGAGCATCTTCGTCCAGTATTGTAAATTCCTCCGGATTTGTAGGATTCTGCGGAAACTTCATCATCCCGCGTCGAGAGGCGGGCATCTCCCTTGACGCCGCGGGATGAACCTGAAACGGAAACTCCACTTAAAACGTGACTGAGGATCGTCCCAATGTTCCGGTGCATTCGCTTTTCCGCGCTGTTTGTCGCCATATGGTCGGCGCTTGCCGCGAACGGATGGGCCGCCGGCGAGATGGCCTATCCGATCACCGTCAAGCACGCCTTCGGAACGACGACCATCGGCAAGAAGCCGGAACGTATCGCAACTGTCGCCTGGGCCAATCACGAGGTGCCTCTGGCGCTCGGCATCGTGCCCGTCGGCTTCCCCGCCGCCAACTTCGGCGACGACGACGGTGACGGCATCCTTCCCTGGGTCGAGGAGAAGCTCGCGGAACTCGGGGCCGAGCCGCCCCTGCTCTTCGACGAGGGAGATGGCCTCGATTTCGAGGCGGTTGCCGCAGTGAAGCCGGATGTCATCCTTGCCGCCTATTCCGGACTGAGCCAGGCCGACTATGACACGCTGAGCCGGATCGCGCCGGTCGTCGCCTATCCGGAAGCGCCCTGGTCGACGGACTGGCGTGACATGATCCGCCTCAACAGCGCCGGGCTGGGGATGGCTGCGGAGGGCGAGGCGCTGATCGGACGGATCGAAAAGGAGATCGCCGACGTCGCCGGGGGCTATCCGGAGCTCCAGGGACGTTCGGCGATGTTCGTGACCCATCTGGATGCGACGGATCTCAGCATCGTGAATTTCTATACGACGCAGGACACGCGGGTGAGGTTCTTCGAGGATCTTGGGCTGACATCGCCGAAAAGCGTGGTGGAGGCCTCCACGGAGGGACGTTTTTCGGGCTCCATCAGTGCGGAGCAGGTCGATGCTTTCGATGATGTCGACATCGTGGTCACCTATGGAGGCCCCGACCTGCGGAACGCGCTGACCGCCAACCCGCTTCTCTCCAGGATGCCTGCGGTAGCCAATGACGCCATGGTGCTGCTGGGACGCGATCCGCTCGGAACGGCCGCGAACCCGACGCCGCTGTCGATCTCCTGGGTCCTGAAGGATTACGTGGCGCTGCTGGCGGAAGCTGCCAGACGGACCGAATGATCCGGATCGGCCGACAGTCGCCGGCCCTGAGTACGTGGGTCGTCAGATCGAACCGCAACCGCCGCCTGTGGCTGGTGGCGACGATTGCGCTGCTCGCGGGCCTGTGTGTGACGTCGGTCGCGGTGGGCACGCGACAGGTTGTCTGGAGCGATATGCTTTCAGCCCTTGGCGGCCGGGCCGAAAGCATCGGGGAAGCAGCCGTCGCCGTGCGCATCCCGCGGACGCTCCTGGCTCTCCTGGCCGGCGCGGCGCTCGGTCTGGCCGGAGCGGTGATGCAGGGCGTGACCCGCAACCCGCTCGCCGATCCCGGCATTCTCGGTGTCAACATGGGCGCCTCGCTGGCCGTGGTGATCGGCGTGGCCTGGTTCGATATCGCCTCCGCCTATTCCTATGTCGCATTTGCGATCCTCGGCGCTGGAGGCGCGGCCGGCTTTGTCTACGTGATCGGCTCGCGTGGGCGCGGCGGTGCCACGCCGCTCAAGCTGGCGCTTGCGGGCGCCGCCACCTCCGTCGCCTTCTCCTCTCTTGTCATTGCCGTGGTGCTGCCGCGCGGGGATATCGCCGGCGGTATCCGCTCCTGGCAGATCGGCGGCGTGGGCGGGGCGACCTTCGAGCGGCTTTGGCCGGTGATCCCTTTTCTCCTGCTGGGCTTCGCCATCAGCCTGCTCTCCGCCCGCAGGCTGAATTCCCTGGCGCTCGGTGACGAGCTTGCCGCCGGATTGGGAGAGCGCGTGGCTCTCGCCCGGGGGACCGCCGCCTTCGGCGCGGTGCTGCTCTGCGGTGCGACCACCGCCGTCTGCGGGCCGATCGGCTTCGTCGGGCTCGTAGTGCCGC
>JAEWKX010000078.1 GCA_023393575.1 Pseudomonadota bacterium | reverse complement strand
CCCTCGATCAGGTCCTTGATCTGCACGACACCCTGCGCCCGCTCGTCGCCGCCCTGGATGATGGCGATCGGCGAGCCGCGGCGGTCGGCATATTTCAGCTGGTTGCCGAACTTCTTCCAGTTGCCCTGGTACATCTCGGCGCGGATGCCGGCAGACCGAAGCTCCTGCGTGAACTTTTGGTAACGGCCCATGCTCTCGACATCGCCATCCATCACCGTGACGAGGACGAGGCCGAGAGCCTCCTCCTGGCCGAGCTTGCCGAGGTTGTTCAGCGCCGTCATCAGACGCGAAACGCCGATGGAGAAACCGGTGGCCGGTACCGGCTGGCCCATGAAGCGGGAGACGAGGCCATCATAGCGCCCGCCGCCGCCGACGGAGCCGAAGACGACCTTCTCGCCCTTCTCGTTGGTGACGTCGAAGAGGAGTTCGGCTTCGAAGACGGGACCGGTATAGTATTCGAGGCCGCGGACGACGGAGGGATCGATCATGATGCGGTCCATTCCGTAGCCGGCCGCACGGATCAGACCACGAATTTCCTCTAGTTCGTTGTGGCCTGCAATGCAGAGATCAGAATCATAAAACGAAGAGCCATCTTCCTTGAGTAGAAAATAGCCTTGATCGATCTCATTATCGAAGTTGTCACCTCGCACGGCAGCAGAACGCATTTTTTCCGCAGAAGAGTTGGAACACTCGATGAAGTACATCAGAAGCTCCACGCTCTCGGGGTTCAGTCCGGCACCCTTGGTGAAGTCGCCACTTTCATCCTTGCGGCCTTCACCAAGGAGAAGCTTCACGCCCGCAGGACCGAACTTGTCGAGCTTGTCGATGGCGCGCAGAACCGTCAGCCGCCGCCCGGCATTCTCTTCGCCGCCGAGACCGATCGCCTCCATGACGCCGTCGAGAACCTTCCGGTTGTTCACCCGGATCACGTAGTCGCCGCGCTGGATGCCGAGCGCTTCCATCGTGTCGGCCATCATCATGCACATCTCGGCATCGGCCTGTACACGCGGCGCGCCGACGGTATCGGCATCGAACTGCATGAATTGGCGGAAGCGGCCGGGGCCGGGCTTCTCGTTGCGGAAGACATAGCCGGCGCGATAGGTGCGGAACGGCAGCTGGATCTCGTTGAAGTTCTCGGCCACATGGCGGGCGAGCGGCGCCGTCAGGTCGTAGCGGAGCGACATCCACTGGTCGTCGTCGTCCTGCAGCGAAAAGACCCCCTCGTTGGGGCGGTCGCTGTCCGGCAGGAACTTGCCGAGCGCATCGGTGTATTCGAACAGCGGCGTCTCGACCGGATCGAAGCCGTAGCGCTCGTAGACCTCGCGGATCTTCTCGATCATCTCGTTGGTGGCATGGATATCGGCAGCCGAGCGATCGACGAAGCCGCGCGGCAGGCGGGCCTTCAGTTTGAGGGGTTTCTTCTGCTTATCGCTCATGATCGTCTTCCAATGCCACCGGAAAAGCCGGATTTTGTGAGCGGTTTCTTAGAGGATCGGACCCGGAGCGGCAAGGGCGGCCGGCTGGCGAAAGGTAGGGAGCGGTGGTATATCTGAGCCACGAAAAGGGTCACGGCCATGAACAAGCGCGTCACGATCGAAATGCCGGACGAGATGCTCAAGCTCGTCGAGGAATATGCGACGGAGGCCGGCACCGCGCCGGACGCCTATCTGCGCGATGTCATCGAGCAGCATCTGGAGGATCTGCACGACATCGCTCTGGCGGAAGAGGCGATGGAAAGCATCCGCAATGGTGAACCAACCCGCACTCTGGCAGAAGTGAAGCAGAGACTTGGCCTGGACGATTGAGTTTCGCGCAAAGGCGGAAAAGCAGTTGCAGCGCCTTGCGACGAGAGATGCTGCCCGCATCATCTCGTTCCTGGAAGATCGTCTGGCGGCACACGAGAACCCGAGGGAACTCGGGATCGCCCTCAAGGGCCACGCTCTCGGCGGCTACTGGCGCTACAAGGTCGGGGATTACCGCATCATCTGCGACATCCAGGACCAGCGGCTCGTCGTGCTGGTGGTCGAGGTCGGGCACCGACGGGACGTCTACCGGTAATTCATGATCGCCGAAGCTCTTCAATATGCCGCGACCTATCCGGCCACCGAGGCCGGGTTCCGCCCCTTCATCCGCTCCTCCGTCAGCCTCTGGTCGCGTGCCAACCGCTGCTCGCGGGAATGGGCGGAGCATGAAGCGAGGTGCCGGGCCTTTGTCATGGACACGATATCCCGGACGAAGCAGCGGCGCACGGCCGTGGTGCTGGGCTCCGGCCTCCTGCGCGACGTGCCGGTCGAGGAAATGGCGAAGGCGTTCGATACGGTCATCCTCGTCGACCTCGTGCATCTCGCAAGCGTCCGGCTCCGGCTCAGGGCGAAGCGGCTGCGCAATGTCCGGCTGATGAGCCGCGACCTGTCCGGATTCGATGCGGCGCTGGCAGGCCACGAGGTCGAGCCGCTCGCCTTCCTGCGTCAGGTGCCCTATCTCGACCTCGTCGTTTCGGCGAACCTCCTGTCGCAGATCGGCGTCGGAGCAGAGCGGCGTCTGGAGCAGGATGGCCCCACGGGAAAGGCGGGCATTTTGCCGCAGTTGATCCGCGCTCATCTGAACGGGCTTGCGGCGCTTCCCTGCAGCACGGTTCTGCTGACGGACACCGGCTTCCGGGTGATGGATCGTGAGGGCAGGACCCTGGAGGAGGCCGATCTCCTGCACGGCGAGACGGTACCGCAGGCGGACGAAGCATGGGATTGGCCGGTGGTCCCCCTTGGCGAACAGAGCCGCGATTACCAGATCCTTCACCGGGTAGTCGCGGTCCGTACGCTCAAGGCATGACGGCGCGCACCTTCAACAGCAAAGGACAAGAAACCATGGCTGCGAAATCTCTCCTCCTTGCCTCCGCCCTCGCCCTTTTCCTCACCGGTCCTGCCGCCGCCCAGGAGGGGCATGCGCATGCTGGCGCGGAGGCGTCGCCCGATGCCGTCATCAGCGCCTTCGAGGAAGCCGCCGCCAAGATGCATGAGGACATGGCGATAGACTATTCCGGCGATGCGGACGTCGACTTCGTGCGCGGCATGATTCCGCATCACGAAGCGGCCATCGCCATGGCGAAGATCGAGCTCGAGCACGGCAAGGATCCTCAACTCCGCAAGATAGCGGAAGAGGTGATCGCCGCGCAGGAGGCGGAAATCACCCAGATGCGCAAGTGGCTCGAAGAGCACGGGAAATAACGGACCAAGGAGCGCCAGCCATGCGTCCCATCACCGCCATCGGCTTCGATGCAGACGATACGCTCTGGCAGAACGAGCAGTATTACCGGCTGACGGAAGAGCATTTCGCCGGGCTGCTCGGCGATTATGCCGAGGGAGAGGAAATCTCGCAGCGCCTGCTGGAGGCGGAAAAACGCAATCTCGAACACTACGGATTCGGCATCAAGGGCTTCACCCTGTCGATGATCGAGACCGCGATCGAGATCACCGAGGGCAAGGTGCCCGCGAAGACGATCGCGGAGATCCTCGATGTCGGCCGCGAACTCTTGCGCCATCCCGTGGAAACGCTGCCGCACGTGGAGGAGACGCTGCGGACCCTGAACGGCGACTACCTCCTGGTGCTGATCACCAAGGGCGATCTCTTCGACCAGGAGCGCAAGTTGGCGCAGTCCGGGCTTGGCGAGCTCTTCGACGCGATCGAGATCGTCAGCGACAAGAGCGCCACCACCTACCGGCGGATCTTCTCGAAGGTCGCCGATGGTCCGGACCGGGCGATGATGGTAGGCAACTCGCTGAAATCCGATATCGTGCCGGCGATTGCCGCCGGCAGCTATGGCGTCTTCGTGCCCCACACGCTGACATGGGTTGTCGAGCATGTGGAGCCGCCGACGCAGGCGCCGCGTTTCCGGCAGATCGAGCATCTGGGACGGTTGCAGGACGTACTCGGGGAGATCACGGGCGGCTGAGAGCCGCCCGCAGCCGGTCGACCTGCGGCTGGCAGAAGCAGCCTGCGAGATGGTCGTTGACGAGCCCCATGGCCTGCATGAAGGCGTAGACGGTGGTGGGGCCGACGAAGGTCCAACCGCGCCTCTTCAGCTCCTTCGACAGCCGGACCGACGTCGGGGTCGTGGGATTGGCCCGCAGCGTCGCATGGTCCATCACGACGGGGCGCTCGCCGGCCATAGGTTCGAAGCGCCAGAAGAAGGCCGCGAGTGAACCGAATTCGTCGCGCAATTCCACCGCCCGGCCAGCGTTGTTGATGGTCGAGACGATCTTGCCGCGATGGCGGATGATCCCGGCATCGGCAACCAGCCGCTCCACATCCTCCTCGTCAAAGCCCGCGACCTTCTCGAAGTCGAAGCCGGCAAAGGCGGCTCGAAAATTCTCCCGCTTGCGCAGGATGGTCAGCCACGACAACCCCGATTGGAACCCTTCGAGGCATATCTTCTCGAACAGCCGGATGTCGTCGGTTACCGGCCTGCCCCACTCCTCGTCGTGATAGCGGCGGTAGTCCTCCAGTCCGCCGTGCCATGCGCAACGCCCAAGGCCATCCTCCCCGGCGATGATGCCCATCCCTTCCATTCCCGCCTCTCCTTAACGCCGCTGGAACCGTTTTCAACGTTGGTCAACCATATCTACAAACCGGCAGGTAACCCTGCCGAAAGGTTTATCGTCGCACGGCAATTCGAATCGCCACCCGTTTACACTTCCCTCGTTCTCCCTTGGCAGCGTGTTCCGCAACCGGGCGAGAAAGCCCCTTCGGTGCATGTGTAGCGAGTGGACCCGACGATGAACAAGATGCTTCTGCTGGCCCTCGGCCTTCTTCCTGCCTTCGCGGCCGTAGCCCAGGCCAACGACCGCTATCGCGAGAGGCCGCCGGTGATCGTCAGCCCGGACCTGACGGCGCCCTGGGTGATGCAACTCGGCGGCAAGGTTCGGCCGGTGGTTTATCCGACCCGCCCGGCGAAACCTCACGGGCTCTTTCAGCCGAGGACGACGCGGGAGATGCAGCGCCGCACGACGAGGTCGCGCGAGAGCGCGGTGCAGCCCGCCGGCATGCGCCCCAACAGGGTGATCCGCGGGAGGATCGAGCCGCAATTCCTGCCGCAAACCGTCGCTTATGCAACGAAACACGCTTCAGGCACGATCGTCATCGACACCAACAACCGGTTTCTTTACCTCGTGACAGGCAATGGCGAGGCACGCCGCTACGGCGTGGGCGTCGGCAAGCCGGGCTTCGAATGGGCCGGCACCCACAGGGTTACCCGCAAGGCCGAGTGGCCGCGCTGGACGCCGCCCCGGGAGATGGTGGCACGCGAGGCGGCCAAGGGGCATTTCCTGCCCGCCAGCATGGACGGCGGCCCGGCGAACCCGCTGGGCGCACGCGCAATGTATCTCGGCTCGACCCTCTACCGCATCCATGGCACCAATGCTCCCTGGACCATCGGCAGCGCGGTTTCCTCCGGCTGCATCCGCATGCGCAACGAAGACGTGGTCGATCTTTACGAGCGGGTGAAGGTGGGAACGAAGGTCATCGTCA
Source organism: Pseudomonadota bacterium (assembly GCA_023393575.1). Classification (GTDB taxonomy): domain Bacteria; phylum Pseudomonadota; class Alphaproteobacteria; order Rhizobiales; family Rhizobiaceae; genus Neorhizobium. The sequence goes on along the minus strand of JAEWKX010000078.1, from coordinate 2,645 downwards.
TGTGAGACATGTGGCCGGTCCGCCACGGCACTGCCGATAATTCACCTGCCCCACCCCCTGATTCGCCATGCCCGATCTTGCCGTTTGTCATGTGCCGGGACATCTTGCTTCTGTGTTACCGCAATGCGGATATGAGGGGGTGAGATGAAATCGTGGAAAATGTTGATCGCCGCCGGCCTGATGGCGGCGATGTCCGGGGGCGAGGCGCCCGCACAGACGGCCGCGGGGGCACGCCCGGCGACGACGGCAAGCGACGTCGCGCCTTCGGTGCGCAATCGCGCCGTACCGGAGAAGTACAAGCGCCGCATGGTGCGCTTCTCCACCGACGAGACACCGGGCACGATCATCGTCGATACCCACAACAAGTTCCTCTACTATGTCGAGGGCCGCAACCGCGCGACGCGCTACGGGATCGGCGTCGGCCGCGAAGGCTTCGGCTGGTCGGGCGTGGTGAAGGTCGGGCGCAAGGCCGAATGGCCCTCCTGGACGCCGCCGGCCGAAATGCGCCGCCGCGAGGCCGCCAGGGGACATATCCTCCCCGCGGTCCAGAAGGGCGGACCGGACAACCCGCTCGGCGCGCGGGCCATGTATCTCTACAAGGGCGGGCGGGACACGATCTTCCGCATCCACCGCACCAACCAGCCGTGGTCGATCGGCCTGAACCTGTCATCCGGCTGCATCCGCATGATGAACAAGGATGTCGAGCACCTTTACGCGCGCGCCCCGGTGGGCACGAAGGTCATCGTCATCGGCCCCGGCAACAAGCATGGCGACGTGGCCTTCGAAGACCGCGGCATCGACATCCTGCGGACCCTGTTCGGCGGCTGACGCTCCAAGGGGCGGCGAGCCGCCGCCCTTTACCATTCGTTCACCATGCAAAGATTAAGTTCCTCCGTGGTGGTGCAGAAAAACCACAGACCGCGACGCCTCCGCTCGCTAAGATTGAGTCGAAGCAAGCAACACTCCGGGCTCTCCATGCGCAAATCCACATCGTTTTTCCTGGCGTCCTCCGCACTTCTTGCCGGGCTCGCCACCATTTCCTCCGCTCAGGCCGCCGACATGGCGCCGATCGAAGCGCCCATGGAGGCCGCTGTCGCCGTGGAAAGCACCGGCGGTTACGAGTTCTCCGTCTATGGCGGCTACCAGACGGCGCCGCACAGCGACGTTGAAGTCTCGGGTATTCCCGATTTCACTGCCGGCTGGGAAGGAAACTCCTTCTCCATGCCGATCTACTGGGGTGTACGCGGAACCTACTGGTTCGACGGTGGCCGGCTCTCAAACCTCGGCATCTCGCTCGATTTCACCCATGCCAAGGTCTACGCGGATGACGAGACCCTGGCCGAGACCGGCTGGGATCATTTCGAAATGACGGACGGCATCAACCTTCTGACGGTGAACGCGCTCTATCGCTTCCCGATCGAGGGCAGCCGCTTCACGCCCTATGTCGGCGCCGGTGTCGGTATCAACGTCCCGCACATCGAGGTTACGCGCACGAGCGGCACGACGTCCGAGTATCAGTTCGGTGGTGCGACCCTTCAGGCGCAGGCCGGCGTGAAGTTCGACATCACCGACCGCTGGGCCGCCTTTGTCGAATACAAGGGCAACTACTCCTTCGTCGACGTCGACATCGACAGCGGCGCCTCGCTGAAGACCGAGATCTTCACCAACGCGGTGAATGTCGGCGTTTCCTTCAAGTTCTGAAGCCCAGCTCGCAGGAACCCATGAAAAAGCCGGCGCTGCAGCCGGCTTTTTTTATTATGGCAGCCTGGCAGGCTTCGGGCCACCATAGGCCCAGTCGAGCAATTCCACGGTGTGTACGATCGGCAGGGCGGTTCCGGTGCCGATCTGGGTCATGCAGCCGATATTCCCGGCGGCGACGATGTCGGCGCGGGTCGCTTCGATGTTTCTTACCTTGCGCGCCTTGAGCTGCTCGGAAATCTCCGGCTGCATGATGTTATAGGTGCCGGCGGAGCCGCAGCAGAGATGGCCCTCCGCGGGATCACGCACGGCAAAGCCCGCCTTCTTCAAAAGGACCTTGGGCAAGAGCGTGATCCTCTGGCCGTGCTGCATCGAGCAGGCGGAGTGATAGGCGACCGTCAGCCCGCGCGGTTCGTTCTCCGGCAGATCCAGGGTTGCGAGATATTCCGTCACGTCCTTCGCCAAAGCCGATACCCGCGCCGCCTTTTCACAATAGGCGGGATCGAGCCGCAGCATGTGGCCGTAATCCTTGATCGTCGTGCCGCAGCCAGATGCCGTGATGATGATCGCGTCAAGGCCGCCGTCCTTCTCCATCTCGCGACACCAGACATCGATGTTGCGGCGCGCGAAGTCGAGCGCCTGTTCCTCGCGGCCCATGTGATGCACTAGCGCGCCGCAACAGCCTTCGCCCGCCGGTGTCACCACTTCGACGCCGAGGCGGGTCAGCAGGCGGATCGCGGCTTCGTTGATGCCCGCATCGAGCACGCTTTGGGCGCAGCCGGCAAGAATTGCGACGCGCCCACGCTTCGGCACGTCGACCGGGGGCAGTGGGCGCGCGGAAGTGTCCGCCTTGCCCAGCCGAGACGTCGGCGCGAGATCCAACATTGCGCCGAGCGGCCTCAAGGCCGGCACGCGTTTGATTAGGGGGGCAAGTGGTCGGCCCAGCG
>JAEWKX010000309.1 GCA_023393575.1 Pseudomonadota bacterium | reverse complement strand
TCCGCAACCTCAACGCGGCGCGCCTTGCGGCAGACGTGATGGGAACGGCAACGCTTGTCATCGCCCGCACGGATGCGGAAGCCGCCAAGCTTCTGACCTCGGACATTGACGAGCGCGACCAGCCCTTCGTCGATTATGACGCCGGCCGCACGGCGGAAGGCTTCTACCAGGTCAGGAACGGCATCGAACCCTGCATCGCCCGCGCCATCGCCTATGCTCCCTACTGCGACATGATCTGGATGGAGACCGGCAAGCCGGATCTCGAACAGGCCCGGAAGTTCGCCGAGGCGGTCCACAGGGTCCATCCGGGCAAGAAGCTCGCCTACAACTGCTCGCCGTCGTTCAACTGGAAGAAGAACCTCGACGACGCGACGATCGCCAAGTTCCAGAGGGAGCTGGGTGCGATGGGCTACAAGTTCCAGTTCATCACGCTCGCCGGCTTCCACCAGCTGAACTACGGCATGTTCGAACTGGCGCGCGGCTACAAGGATCGCCAGATGGCCGCCTACTCCGAACTGCAGGAGGCGGAATTCGCGGCAGAGGTCAACGGCTACACGGCGACCAAGCACCAGCGCGAAGTCGGTACCGGCTACTTCGATGCCGTCTCGCTGGCGATCACCGGCGGCCAGTCGTCGACCACCGCCATGAAGGAATCGACCGAGACCGAGCAGTTCCGGCCCGCGGCCGAGTAACCGGCAGCCCGGCGACAAGCAATCGTTCAAGAACCCCTGAAGAAAAGAGGAGAAATGCCATGAACGTACAGACCCGAGTCAAGGAACGTGCAGATGAACAATCGTCTTCGATGTCGGCCGACCAACAGGCCATGATCCGCATGGTCGCCAACGATCTGCACCGCCTCAACCAGTCGGTCATGAAGGCAGTGGATGCGGGCGTGTCGGTGGAGCTGGTCCGTTCGGCGCGCCACCACGGCGGCGACGGAAACTGGGGCGACCTCCTTATACCGGTTGTCGTCACCCAGGCTCACTGAATAAACCCGATACGGAAGGGCACCATCCATGCGAAGATGGCGCTCTTCCGTCAAAGTACCGGACGGCGGCCGGAAAACAGGTCGGCATGCTTCCGGACAAGTGCCGCCATGCGATCGACGACCGTGCGGATATCACGCCGGTGCCGGTCATCGTCGTTCATGACAATCCACTGCGTGTGCCGCAGGGAAACGATTTCCCCTCCCCCCCTTTCCAGTCGGGCATCCTGATCGCCCACGAAACATGGCAATACCGCCACGCCCGCGCCGGCAAGCACGAGCTCCCTGAGCGAGCGCGGCCGGTTCACCGTCACCACGATCTTTCGCGCCTCATGCTCGTGCGGATAACGGAGATAGGCGGAGATCGCCTCCTCTTCCGCGACGGCCACCCAGCGGTCATCGGGTGGGACGATCTCGCGGGCGCGATAGGCTGCATAGGCCACCTCGCCCAGCCGTTGCGAAGCGAGGTTCCTTTCCTCGGGCTGGAAGGCCCTGATGCCGACGTCGCTTTCCCGGTGGGCGAGGCTCGCCCGCCGTTCGGCGACGAACAGATCGAGGCGAAAGCCATCGGCCGGCGCCCGCAGGGCGTTGATGTGCCGGCTTATCCACCAGGCGAACCAGGTCCCGCATGATATCCTGACAAGGGTCGAGCCGCCCTCCTCCTGCCGGAATGTCTCGATCCGCCGCGCCGCACCCTCCATTTCCTGAGCCTGATCGAAGAGCAGGGCGCCCTCGGATGTGAGCTGATAACCGGTCCTGCTCCGGACGAAGAGCGGGCGACCGAAACCGTTTTCGAGCTCGAGCATGCGGCGTCCGATCGTGGCCGGGCTCAGGCCGGAGACGCCGGCGGCACCGGACAGGCCTCCGTGACGGGCCACCTGCAGGAAAAGTTCGTATGTGTCCCAGCCGATGTTTTTCATGGGTGAAAAACGTAGCGCAGCCTGGCCCGTTCAGGAAGGGCAAGAACACGTCTAATTAAGAAGACGACTTTTCAACTGCGGAGGTAGAAACAATGTATGAGGTCGTTGCAGCGCTCATCGCATCATCAGCCACCCGGCGGGACGAAGCCAAAGACTGGTTCACCTCCGAGGATCGCTATTACGAGAGATTGGGAACTCCACTGCCGCAACCCCTGTACGCGGCCCTGCATATCCTCGCCCGGCTTGCTGCCTCGATCGAACGCCGGCGACCAGCGGCGAGGGATCGCGACTGCCGAAGATCCCGTTCCTGCTACCTCCAGCCGCCCGTGCGGATGCGGCAGGGCCCGGGCGCTCGACCGTCACGCCAAACCACTGAACCGGTCGCATCAGCGGCTTGGTCGCGCTGCCTATGTCAGAGAGACGTCTCTTGGAGGGAGCGCTCCGACAGCGGAGAATGCAAGCAGGGCCATTCGGCACCGGACGACACGGGCGGTTCGATGTCCCGGTTTTCTCGACGTGCTTGGGCAGTCGGAGATGCTGGGCAAGTCAGAAAACTGCCGGCAGGGCCAGGAGAGCAGAGACGGCACCAACACAAATGACCAGCAGGCTCAGACGCATCACCTTTCCGGCATCCTCGGCCTTGGCGATGGCGGCGGCACGGGCACGACGGGCTTTCTGCATCTTCTCAACCCCAAAGTGTTGACATTGTCGGCGCACCGGCAAGCGGCTCGCATGTTCTGCGGTAGCCTCGGATTTAGCCGGCATCAAGGCAGGATCGCCGAGGTGTATTAACAACAGCTGAATTTCACGCCCCTACAACGCATCCCCACAAACATGCCCCGAGGCCCAGGCCCACTGGAAATTGTAGCCTCCGAGCCACCCCGTGACATCCACACACTCGCCGATGAAGTAGAGGCCGGGAACGGCCTTCGCAGCCATGGTCCGGGAATCCAGCTCCTTCGTGTCGACACCGCCCAGCGTCACCTCCGCCGTCCGGTACCCTTCGGACCCCGCCGGTCTCATGCGCCAGCTCTGGGCCGCGGATGCGACGGCTTCCAGCGTCCGGTCCGCGCACTCGGCCATCTGCACCGCTGCGGCAAGGCCTGCCTTTTCCAGGATATACTGGGCAAGGCGCTTGGGAAGGATTTCCGCCAGCGCGGTCTGAGGCGCCTGTTTGCCATTGATCTTGCGCGCCGCCTTCAGCTCCTCGAACAGGTTCCGGTCCGGGGCGATCCTCAGCAGGATCTCGTCTCCCTCCCGCCAGTAGGACGAGATCTGCAGGATGGCAGGTCCACTCAGGCCGCGATGGGTGAAGAGAAGGGCTTCGCGGAATGCCGTTCGGCCGTGGCGAACCTCTGCGGGGACGGATATTCCCGAAAGCGGCGCCAGGCGTTCGAGCAGCTGCGCATCGAGCGTCAGCGGCACAAGGCCAGGGCGCGTTTCGACAACGTTCAGCCCGAACTGCCCCGCAACCCGGTAGGCAAGCCCCGTCGCACCCATCTTCGGTATCGACTTGCCGCCCGTTGCCACGACGAGGGCCGGCGCCTCGACGGATCCGCCCGATGTCGTGACGCGGG
>JAEWKX010000267.1 GCA_023393575.1 Pseudomonadota bacterium | reverse complement strand
GGAGAAGATGAAGGCCGATGTCGTCTCGATCTTCGTCCTGCCACCGTCCATGAGCGAGCTTCAATCACGCCTAAATCGGCGCGCCGAGGATACGGAAGAGGTCATCCGCACCCGGCTCCTGAACTCGCGGGCGGAAATCGAGCACTGGCGCGAATACGACTACGTCATCGTCAACGACGACCTCGACGAGGCTTTCGGTTATGTCAGCTGCATCGTGAAGGCGGAACGCATCCGCCGCGACCGCCGGCATGGTCTGTTCGATTTCGTGCAGGGCCTTCTGACGGAAGAGCCGAGCCTTTAGCCGAGTTCAGGGAAGCACGAGGAGTGGGTGCAACTTGTCGATGGCATGCAGGTACTCGACCGCCTCTATAAGCGGGTAGAGCACCAGGAAGGGCAGGCAATCGCGCAGCGTTTTCGTCAGGGCTCTGACCGAGAACGTCACCTCCTCGGAGGTCGCATATAGCGAGGGCCTGGGCAGGATCAGAGGCGTGCGGGACGCGTAATCGGCGTAGCTTCCGCTGAATTTCGCCATCAGGAACTCCGCTTCGCGCAATGCCGTGTACTGGAAGACGATCAGCGCCGATACCAGCACGATTGCGGTAAACGCCAGTGAGCCATAGACCAGTCCAATTCCGAGAAGTCCGGTAAGCGAGAAGAAATAGAGTGGATTCCGCGTCATCGAATAGGGACCTAGGGTCACCAGTTCCTGGTTCTTCTTGGAGCCTATGTAGAGGATGCTCCATAGCCGGCCCATGACCGCAATGATCAGGAGAGCAAGACCGATCGTCTCCGTGATTTCGTGAAGAATGCCATCTTCGGGAAGCATCGGCCTGCTGATCAGGATGATCGTGGCAAGACAGATCGAGAGGATCCAGAGAACCCCAAGTCTTATCTTCTGGTTGAACGGGTTGGGCTGCGGGATGGCGTGCATGGTTGACCTATCGGGTTGGAACCCACACTTGCCGAGTTCAATATGGCAAAATCGTGTTGCCTACAGCGCGTTGGCGAGCGCCACGAATTCTTCGACCGACAGCGTCTCGGCCCGGCGCGACGGATCGATTCCCGCCTTCGACAGGAGCGCCTCTCCGCCAAGCGACTTCACGCTCTGTCGAAGCATCTTGCGCCGCTGGCCGAAGGCCGCCTGCGTCACCGCTTCGAGCTTCCTGACGTCGCAGGGCAGGGGAGCCGGCCGTGGCGTCAGGTGTACGACGCTGGACGTGACTTTGGGCGGCGGGGTGAAGGCCTGCGGCGGCACGTCGAAGACCATCCTGGGTTCCGTCCGCCAGCCGGCAAGGACACCGAGCCGGCCGTAGTGATCGTCGTCTTCCTGCGCGACGATCCGAAGGCCCACCTCCTTCTGGAACATCAGCGTCAGCGTTTCCCAGAATGGCGGCCACGACTTGGGCAGAAGCCAGTTGAGAAGCAGTTGCGTCCCGACATTGTAAGGCAGGTTCGAGATGATCTTGACCGGCCCGTCTTTGGCGAGTGCCTCGAAATCGGTCTTGAGCGCATCACCCTCGATGACATCGAGCCTGCCCGGATAATGGTCGGCGATCTCGGCAAGTGCCGGAAGGCAGCGTGAGTCGCGTTCGATGGCGATCAGCTTCCTGGCGCCGAGGGCAAGGATCGCACGGGTCAGGCCGCCGGGGCCGGGGCCTACCTCTATCACGGTGGCCTCTTCCAGCGGGCCTGCGCTGCGGGCGATCTTCTGGGTGAGGTTGAGATCGAGCAGAAAGTTCTGGCCGAGCGCCTTGCGCGCATCAAGTCCGTGGCGCTGGATGACCTCGCGCAGTGGCGGCAGACCGTCGAGTGCCGCCATCAGGCGTATGCCTTCATGGATTTCTCTGCAAGGCCTGCCGCGAGCTTCAGCGCCTCCGCCAGGCTGGTCTCCCGAGCGACGCCCTGGCCGGCAATGCCGAAGGCCGTGCCGTGGTCGGGCGACGTGCGAATGAACGGCAGGCCGAGCGTGATATTGACGGAGGTGTCGAAGCCGAGGGCCTTCGCCGGAATGAGCGCCTGGTCATGATACATGCAGACGGCCACATCGTAGCGAGCCCGTGCGTCGTCATGGAACATCGTATCGGCCGGCAGGGGACCGAAGGCGTTGACGCCGTCGCGGCGCAGCCGTGTGACAGCGGGATGGATGATATTCAGCTCCTCCTCCCCGATCGCTCCGTCTTCGCCTGCGTGGGGATTGAGGCCGGCCACGGCAAGCCGCGGCTGCGCAATCCCGAAGCGGTTCTTCAGGTCCGCATGGGTGATCCGGCAGCTCTCGACGATCAGATCTTCCGTCAGTGCGGCAGGCACGTCCTTCAGCGGGATGTGGATCGTTACCGGAACCGCGCGAAGCTGCGGGCCTGCCAGCATCATCACCGGCTTGACCTTCTCTCCCGTTGCGCGGGTTGCGAGGTCCGCCAAAAACTCTGTGTGACCGGGAAATGCGAAGCCCGAAGCATAGAGAATGGACTTGGCGATCGGGTTGGTCACCACCGCTGCCGCGCTCCGGTCGAGCGCAAGGGACGTGGCGGTCTCGATTGCGGCAATGGTCCCGCGGGCCGTGGCGACATGCGGTTCCCCCGCTGCAACCACCGTGCCGGCAGCGATCGGATGGACCGGAAGGCTATCGGCGAAGGCCGCTACCGCGCCTGCAGCGTCCGTTTCTTTGATGGTAACATCGAAGTCGAGAAGCCGCGCCCTTGCCGCCAGAACCTCTGGATCGCCAACGAAGAGAAACGGAGCTATGCCGTACTCCTTCCTGCGCAACCAGGCGGCGAGGGTGATGTCGGGGCCGATGCCGGCGGGATCGCCCTGGGTGAGAGCAAGCGGACGATCAAGCGGCATTCCGGTCCCTCGTATCAGCGGTAGTCGATCTGCGCCTTGCTGCGCAGTTCCTCGAGGTATTTCTCCTCGTTGGGATTCGTGCCGGCCTTCTGTTTGCCGAGATCCTCGGCACGGAAAACCACCTCCGCGGCGAAATCGTCGGATACCTGCCGCTGGCTGCAGATGGCAAGGAACTCGACGCCGCGTTCGGTGACGCGCGTTCCTGTCGTGCTGCCCGAGGCCTTCTCCACAAGGGGCTTCCACTCTTCCGGCAGTTCGGGGGCAAGGATTCGGCCGAGGTTGCGGACGGAAACGTCGAGCATCGTCGCTGCGAACTGCTTTGACTGCTCGCAGCCGGGGAACTTGCTGCGGGAGGCTTCCGCCTCGGATTTCCGCTTGCCCAGAATGGCGTTCCGCTTCGATTCCGGCACTACGAAGATGATCTGCTGCAGGAAGTATTCGGTGGTCACCGGCTTCTGCTTGTTCTCCATCATGCGCGTGACGAGTTCCTGCGACGACATGCGGCCACGGCTGCCTCCAAAGCGCGCATTCACCAGGCGCGGCCAGCTCATCTGCACCGCGATGTATTCCTTGAAGTGGTCGGCGCCGACGCCCGCCTGCCCGAGGATCTTCGTCAGTTGGTCGGGGGTCAGCTTGTTGCTTGCGGCGAACCGGGCGAAGGCGCCGTCGACGTCGGAGGTGCTTACCGACATCTTGACGCGGGCGATCTCTTCACGCTTCAGCGCTTCCTCGACCAACTGGTCGCGTGCCGTCTTCGTATCGCTCTTCTGCCGCTGCAGGCGCAGGAAGGCGGCCCGGCGTGCGACATCGTTGCTGGTGATCGGCAGCTTGTTGACGACCGCGACGATTTCGCTGGCAGCCTGCGCCTGCTGGTGGGCCGGTTCGATCGCCACCGAGGCGGCCAGGGCTGCCACGGCCACGAGAACCCTGCGTGTTGCTTTCAGTGCCGACATGATGCTCGTCCTTCTGCGCGGCCGCTCCTCTGTCGGTTGCGGCCTGCACTCCCCTGTCTACTACAGCATATCAGCCCGGTTGCACAATTCATGCGGCGAAACAATGGCCGTGGCCTGCCTCAAAGACTGCCCGAGCCGAGATCGATGTCGCCCAGGGTACGGAAGGTAATCCGCGCGCTGATGCTCCAGTCGTTGGCATTGGTGCTGCTGGCCGGCTCGTCGGAATAGGCGAGCGTGAAGATCGTGCATTCGTCGGCGTAAGTGATGCCGATGCCGCGACGAATGATTTCCTGCTCCCTGAGATCCCAGATCGCGGACCCGCTCAATGACCAGTTCTCGTTGACTTGAAAACGGGTGGAGGACTGGAGCAGTTCGGTATCGCTGCTCGATCCGTATTCCGGTTGCGCTTCGATCTGCGTATAGACGAGCGAGCCGCTGATCCGTGCCGAGGTGTAGGCGATCGAGGCATCGGTGCGCTGCAGGTCGAATGTTTCCTCGTCGAAGCGGGCACCGGCTTCCAGGGAGATGCCGATCGGAAGATCGATACCTGCCATGCCGACGTAGTCCGAACGGTCCGTCTCCAGGCCCGAATTGTCGCCGGCGTTCACAAGGTCTTCGGTGGCGAAGGAATTCTGGCCTCCCAGATGGAAGCTCTGGCCGACCACGCTCCGCAGTCCGACGCCGTTGTCGAAGGAGCCCGTATAGCGCAGGCCGACATTGGCGCGCGTTCCGCCTTCGAGGCGGTCGAAGCCGGAGAATTTGTCGCGTTCGAAGAGGTTCGTGGCGTCGAACACGAAGCTCTGGGCGTCCTCGTTCGGCAACCCGCCGGCCAGCGGCTCGTCCGGCCGGACAAAGACCTGTGCGATCGGCTCGACGATGTGGCTGCTGTTCTCGCCGGTGATCAGGAAGGGATACCGTGCTTCCAGGCCCGCCGTGACCATGTAGCGGCCGTAGCTGCCGGATCCCTCCAGGCCGTCGTATGTATATGTGCGGGTGTCATCATACGGCGAGACATACGTGGTATCGGAAGCGCTGTAGCGGACTGCATCGCCCCGCGCGGCAAGGATCGGCGTCAGCAGCAGCCCGCCGGGGGTGGTGAAAGTCCGCTTCCATTCCGCTTCCGTGGTGAAGCGGCTGTAATTGCCTTCAAGACCGGCAAAGCTTGCTGTCGGATCGTTGGCGTTCTCGACCTGGAAATCCTCTTCCCGTCGGGAGAGATTCGTGAAGTTCGTCGTCACCGAAAGCTCGCCGCCTGCAACGGGCTGGGGAGCGATATATTTGTAATCCAGGGACGGGTAGACGATCGCCTGCCGCTTTTCGGCATCGTTGATGTAGGAGGTATCCTGGACGTTGAAGTAGAAGGCGTGCAGGTCGAAGTGGTTACGCTCTCCGAGCCCCGTCAGGTAGACCTCGTTGCGGAAGACATCATCGCTCACGCCGTCGAGCGAGTAGGTCTTGGAGAAGTTGTTGTCGCTCTGGACCATGACGTCCCAGCCGAACGTCCAACGCGGATTGATCTGGAAGCGTCCTTCCGACGCGGCCATCAGCCGTGTGTCGGCGCTGTAGTCGCTGCTTCCGGTATTGAAAGCATGCGGGTCGCGCTGATTGATGCCGGCGAAGCGGAATTTGTGGTCGCCCGTCTCGAAGCGGTTGCGGATCTCAGCCTGCAACAGCACACCCTGGCCTGTATAGTAGGTCGGGCTCAACGTCGCGTCCATGTGCGGCGAGAACACGTGGTAAAAGGGAACGGTGACGCCGAAGCCGAGATTGTCGTCCAGGCTCATGGTCGGGAAGAGAAAGCCGGACTTTCGCTCCACCGTGTGATCCGGCACCTCGATGAACGGCAGGAAGCCGATCGGCATTCCGAACAGCTCGAAGCGTGCGTTTTCAAGCCGCACCGTGTGCGTTTGGCCGTTCTGGATGACCCGCTGCGCCTTGACCTGCCAGAGCGGTGCCTTGCCGGGCTTTTGGGCGCAGGGCAGGCAGGCGGTGTAGACGCCGTTGTTCAACACCATCAGGTCGCCGGGGAGACGCTCTGCGCTCTCCGCGGCGATGCGCGTGTTGTCCGTGGTTTCGACGCGAAGCGTGTTCAGGAAGCCTTGGCCGAAATCGTCGGTAACATCGAGTTCGTCGGCATAGATGCGGTTTCCGTCCGGCTCGATCAGCTCGATATTTCCGCGGGCGATCACGCGGCCCGACTGCTGGTCGTATTCGACCCGCTGGGCCACCATCCGGTAGCGATTGTAGTAGATCTGCACGCCGCCGGACGCGGTAACCCGCTCGGCGTCCCGGTTGTAGACCAGTTCATTGGCGCGCAGGAGCATCTTGGCGTCTTCGTCCGCGACAGACGCCAGGCCGAAACTGTTCTCCTGGGCGTGCGCCGGCAAGGGCTGCACGCCGTTCATGCACACAGCGACGCTCGCCAGCAGGACCGCAAGGCGCCGTCTGATATTTCCGCGGTCGCTTACCGCCACTAGCCATCCTCCTGATGAAGCAGAATCGTCGCGCCGAGAGCGGTTGCGACGATCACCGGCACCCACACCGCCACGAATGGCGGTACGGCACCGCTGCTCCCGAATGCTTTCACAAGCACGGTTACGACATAAAGCACGAAGCCTGCAACGATTCCACCCAGAATAACCGGGCGGGATTGGGCGAAACGACTGAATTTTAACGTCACTGTTGCAGCGATGAGCGTCATTGCCACCAGAAGCAGCGGCAGGGACAGCAGCGAGTGGAACTGCGTCTCGAGCGGCTTGGTCGGCAGCCCGAAGGACTTTCCAACCTTGATCTTCCGCAAAAGGTCATAGAACGCAATGGCTTCCGGCTGCGACAGGCTCTCCTGCAGGAATTCCTGCTTCAGGTTGGTGCGCACCTGTGCCGTAGCGACGCGGACCGGAATCTCGCCGGGGCGATTCTCCAGGACGTCGGTAAGCATCCAGTAACCATCTTCCAACTTCGCCCGTGCCGCATCCTGCCGCAGGATCACCCGCTCGTCGTCGTCGAAGTGGAATACGACGACGTCGAAAAGTTCGGTGCCTTCCGCCTGATAGCTCTTGGCGCCGATGATCGTATCGGCTCCCTCGGACGCCTGTCTGATCCACGGGACGAAATTCGACTTGCGGGCCCGGTTGCTCGCTTCTCTCCACGTCGTCTCGAGGGAGGCGGATTGCTGCTGGCCCCACGCCGCCAGCGGGTTGACCACCAGCGTCGCCAACAGGCCGACGATGAATGCCCCGGCGGCGAACGGCGCGATGAACTGCCAGACCGAGACGCCCGCGGCACGCGTCACCACCAGTTCGTATCGCCGGTTGAGCGCGATCAGCACGGTCATGCCGATGAAGAGCGTGAGAGTGGGAAGGGTCTGCAGGAAGATCAGCGGCGTGCGCATGGCGGTGAACGCGAGTCCGCTCAGGACGGTGAAGCCTTCCATGGTTCCCAGG
>JAEWKX010000229.1 GCA_023393575.1 Pseudomonadota bacterium | reverse complement strand
CGGTAATGATCCACCCCTTCTCCGGCATCCTGTCCGCCTACGGCATGGGCCTTGCCGACATCCGCGCGACCCGTCAGAAGACGGTTTCCGTCGGGCTTGAGGAAGCGTTCGCGGCATTGTCGCCGGTGCGCGACGAGCTGACTTCGAGCGTACTCCGGGAGATGGCGGCGCAGGGCGTGAGGGAGACCGACACCGATGTGCTGCACCGCGCCCACCTGCGTTACCAGGGCACGGACACGACGCTTGCCGTCCCCGTCTCCACGGTCCCGGAGATGGCGGAGGCCTTCGAGGCGCTTCACCGCAAGCAGTTCGGCTTCATCTTCGAGAGCCGCGACATCATCTTCGAATCCTACGAAGTCGAAGCCGTCGGCGGAGGCGCCGAACCTGCCGAGCCGACGCATGCGCTGCACCCGGCCGCTCCCGTCTCGGCGGAAACGACCCGGTTCTTCTCGGGCGGTGAATGGCGCCAGGCGCCCGTCTATCGACGCGCAGACATCCGCCCCGGCGCGAAGGCTGCCGGTCCCTGCCTCATCGTCGAGCCGCACCAGACGATCGTCGTGGAGGACGGTTGGGTGTTCGGGATCACCACGCTCGACCATGTCGTGCTGAAGCGGGTCAAGGCACTCGCGCGCAGCAAGGCGATCGGCACCGAGGCCGATCCGGTGCTGCTCGAGGTCTTCAACAATCTCTTCATGTCGATCGCCGAGCAGATGGGCGTGACGCTGCAGAACACGGCCTCCTCCGTCAACATCAAGGAACGGCTCGACTTCTCCTGCGCCGTCTTCGATGCGAACGGCGCGCTGGTGGCCAATGCGCCGCACATGCCGGTCCATCTCGGCTCCATGGACCGCTCGGTGGAATCGATCATCGCCCAGAACAAGGGCAGGATCCGTCCGGGCGACGTCTTCGCGCTGAATGCTCCCTATAACGGCGGCACGCACCTGCCGGACATCACGGTCGTCACGCCGGTGTTCGACGATGCCGGCCGCGACATCCTCTTCTATGTCGCCTCCCGCGGCCATCATGCGGATGTGGGCGGCACAGCCCCAGGCTCGATGACGCCGCTCGCCACGACGGTGGATGAAGAAGGCGTGCTCTTCGACAACGTGCTCCTGGTCGACCGGGGTCGTTTCGACGAGGAGGGCATCGCACGCCTCTTGTCCGACCATCCCTATCCCGCCCGCAACGTCGCCCAGAATATCGGCGACCTGCGTGCCCAGATCGCCGCCAACGAAAAGGGCGTCCACGAGATGCGCAAGATGATCGCGCAGTTCGGGCTCCCGGTCGTGCAGGCCTATATGGGCCATGTCCAGGACAATGCCGAGGAGAGCGTGCGCCGCGTCGTCGAAAAGCTCGGCAATTCCGAATTCTCCTACGATACAGACCAGGGCAGCACCATCAAGGTGAAGATCGCCGTCGACAAGGCGAAGCGCGAGGCAACCGTCGACTTCAGCGGCACCAGCCCGCAGAAGCCGAACAATTTCAACGCGCCTGAACCGGTCACGCGGGCCGCCGTGCTTTATGTCTTCCGGGTCATGGTCGAAAGCTCGATACCCATGAATGCCGGCTGCCTGAGGCCGATCCGGATCATCGTGCCGGACGGCTCGATGCTGAAGCCGCAATATCCCGCGGCGGTCGTAGCCGGCAATGTCGAGACCAGCCAGCACGTGACGAACGCCCTCTTCGGCGCACTCGGCGCCATGGCGGCAAGCCAGGGCACGATGAACAACCTCACCTTCGGCAACGCGACCTACCAGTATTACGAGACGCTCTGCTCCGGCTCCCCCGCCGGCGTCTTCAACGATGGCATGGGCTTCGACGGAACCGACGCGGTGCATGTCCACATGACCAATTCGCGCCTCACCGATCCCGAAATCCTGGAGACGCGCTATCCCGTCCTGCTGGAAGACTTCCACATCCGGAAGAACTCGGGCGGCACGGGCAGGTGGTCGGCCGGCAACGGCACGAAGCGCACCATCCGTTTCCTGGAGAGGATGGACTGCGCGATCCTCTCCTCGCATCGTACGATCCGGCCGCACGGTCTTGAGGGCGGAGAGGCCGGCGAACTCGGCCGCACGATCGTCCGCCGGCTGGACGGCCGCCTCGAAGACCTCGGCGGCTGCGGCCAGACCATCCTTGGCGCTGGCGAAGCGGTGACCATCGTCACCCCTACCGGCGGCGGATATGGAGCCCCCGGCTGACGTCGTGCATGAACGGGCAGCGGCAAGCCGCCGCCCGTTTCCCATCGCTCCTTGGAACCCATCCGTGGCCTGCGTGTTCCTCACGGGGGTGTGCGGCTTTCGTCGTCGCGCCCATCCGTAATCCAAACAGGAGGGAAGACGATGGACGAGAAGAACATGTCTCAGGGCGGCACCAACATGCCCTCCGGAAGCGATGAGCGGGTTCTGACGAACCGCCAGGGCCATCCCGTCACCAACAACCAGGCGCCGCGGACAGTCGGATCGCGGGGCCCCGCGACCCTCGAAAACTACCAGTTCCTGGAGAAGATCACCCACTTCGACCGCGAGCGTATTCCGGAGCGCGTCGTGCATGCCCGCGGCTTCGTCTGCTACGGCGAGTTCGAGGCGACCGGCAAGATCGGCGACGAGCCGGCCTCGAACTACCCGCGCGCCAAGCTGTTTCAGCAGGCCGGCAAGAAGACGCCGCTCGCGATCCGCTTCTCCACCGTGATCGGCGGCCGCGATTCCTCCGAGGCCGCCCGCGATCCGCGCGGGTTTGCCGTCAAGTTCTACACCGAGGACGGCAACTGGGATCTAGTCGGCAACAACCTGGCAATCTTCTTCATCCGCGACGCGATCAAGTTCCCGGACGTCATCCACGCCCTGAAGCCCGATCCGGTCACATTCCGGCAGGAGCCGAACCGCATCTTCGACTTCATGTCGCAGACGCCCGAATCCATGCACATGCTGACGCACCTGTTCTCGCCGCGCGGAATCCCGGCGAGCTATCGGCACATGGAAGGCTTCGGGGTCAACACCTACAAGATGGTCAATGCAGCCGGCGAAACCTGTCTGGTCAAGTATCACTTCCATCCGCGCTGCGGCATCGCCAGCCTGACGGCGGCGGAGGCCGCCAAGGTCCAGGGGCAGGATTTCGGCTCGGCCTCCAAGGACCTCTTCACCGCGATCGAACGCGGCGAATACCCGCAATGGGATATGTATGTGC
>JAEWKX010000219.1 GCA_023393575.1 Pseudomonadota bacterium | reverse complement strand
ATGCGCTACCTGAAGGGTGGCGAGTTCAACATGCTCGGCATCAACTGGGCGACGCCGTGGCTGTTTTTCATCGGCCTGGCGATCATCCTCTACACGATGGTCGGCTGGTGGAGCGATACCATCAAGGAGGGCCGCGAAGGCGCCCATACCCGGGTCGTCTCGCTGCACCTGCGCTACGGCATGATCATGTTCATCGCTTCGGAAGTGATGTTCTTCGCCGCCTGGTTCTGGGCCTTCTTCGACGCGAGCCTCTTCGCCAACGAGGCGATCCAGGCCTCCCGCGTCGAGTTCACCGGAGGTCAGTGGCCGCCGGCGGGCGTCGAGGTCCTCGATCCGTGGCACCTGCCGCTCTACAACACCGTCATCCTGCTGCTGTCCGGCACCTGCGTGACCTGGGCCCACCATGCGCTGCTCCACGACGACCGCAAGGGACTCGTGAGCGGCCTGGCGCTGACGGTCGCCCTCGGCATCCTGTTTTCGGCGGTTCAGGCTTATGAATATGCGACCGCTCCCTTCGAGTTCTCGAACTCGATCTATGGCGCAACCTTCTTCATGGCGACCGGCTTCCATGGCTTCCACGTGCTGATCGGCACGATCTTCCTGCTGGTCTGCCTGATTCGGGCGATGCGTGGCGGCTTTACGCCCCGGCAACACTTCGGCTTCGAGGCCGCCGCCTGGTACTGGCACTTCGTGGACGTCGTCTGGCTCTTCCTGTTCTTCTCCATCTATATCTGGGGTGGCTGGGGTGCGCCGCTCGCCCAATGATCGGCGCGGAAGCAGCACATTTGGGAGGGGCGGCGAAAGCCGCCCTTCTGTTTTGAAGGAATGGCGATGACAGACCGATTGGACGCAGCCCCTGATCGGGCCGGAAAACCGCGGGAGAGCCGCAGCAGGGTCGTGGTGACGGCCATGCTGGTTCTCGCTGTGCTGGCCGTCCTCCTCTCGCTCGGCACCTGGCAGGTTCAGCGGCTCTTCTGGAAGGAGCAACTGCTGGCCTATAACGCAGAGCGGCGGCAGGCGCCGCCGGCGACCACGGCAGAGATCGAAGCTCTGCTAGCAAAGGGCGAGGACATCGAGTACCGGACCATGAAGGCGACCGGCACCTTCGACCATGCGCGTGAACGGCACTTCTTCGCCACCCATGAGGGCCGGACCGGCTTCTACGTCTATACCCCGCTGGTGCTGGACGACGGGCGAATGCTTTTCGTCAACCGTGGCTTCGTCCCCTACGAGATGAAGGATCCCTCGACGCGCCAGCGCGGACAGGTGGAGGGCGAGGTGACGCTCACCGGTTACGCCCGTGCCGAACTCCTGGAAAAACCGTCGGCCATCGTTCCGGACAATGCCATCGACAAGAACCTGTTCTACTGGAAGGACCTGTCCGCCATGGCGGCGTCGACCGGGCTCTCCCGCGAGCAGGTTCTTCCCTTCTTCATGGACGTGGATTCCGCGCAGTCTGCTACGGGAGGCGGGCCACAGGGGGGCGTCACGCAATTCTCGCTGCCGAACAATCACCTGCAGTATGCGGTCACCTGGTACGGGCTCGCCGTCGCGCTGCTTGCCGTGGTCGCC
Source organism: Pseudomonadota bacterium (assembly GCA_023393575.1). Taxonomy (GTDB): domain Bacteria; phylum Pseudomonadota; class Alphaproteobacteria; order Rhizobiales; family Rhizobiaceae; genus Neorhizobium. The sequence goes on along the minus strand of JAEWKX010000219.1, from coordinate 2,724 downwards.
GGCGCCTGGTGGCGCCACCGACGCAACGGGCCGCAGGAATGACGAAGTTTTCCGTGGCGGGCGACGGACCCCTCGCCTATATGAACGACACCATCATCCAACAGCCTCGCGGATCGGAATGAACATCCACGTTGACCAACAAGGCGCAAAGCCACAGCTGACCATCCGCCTCTGCGGGCCTCGCGGCTTCTGCGCCGGCGTCGACCGCGCGATACAGATCGTCGTGTTGGCGCTCAAGGCTTACGGCGCTCCCGTCTACGTCCGGCATGAGATCGTCCACAACCGTTACGTGGTCGAGGGGCTCGAAGCGAAGGGCGCCGTGTTCGTCGAGGAACTGGACGAGATCCCGCCGGAGCACCGCAACCAGCCGGTGGTGTTTTCCGCGCACGGCGTGCCCAAGTCCGTGCCGGCCGATGCCCAGGCCCGCAACCTGTTCTATCTGGACGCGACCTGCCCGCTGGTGTCGAAGGTGCACAAGCAGGCGATGCGCCATCAGCGTCTCGGCCGCCACGTCATCCTGATCGGCCATGCCGGCCATCCCGAGGTCATCGGCACCATGGGGCAGTTGCCGGAGGGCACTGTTTCGCTCGTCGAGACGGTCGAGGACGCCGAGGTCTATGTACCGGCCGATCCGGACAATCTCGGCTTCGTCACCCAGACCACCCTCTCCGTCGACGATACGGCAGGCGTGATCGCCAAGCTGCAGGAGCGGTTTCCCAACCTGCAGGCGCCGGCGGCGGATTCCATCTGCTACGCCACCACCAACCGCCAGGAAGCCGTGAAGGAGGCCGCGCCCGGCTGCGACCTGTTCATCGTCGGCGGCGCGCCGAACTCTTCCAACTCGAAGCGACTGGTGGAGGTGGCATTGCGAGCGGGCGCACGGCGCTCCCTGCTCGTCCAGCGCGCATCGGAACTGGACTGGGACGCGGTCGGGCCGATCTCCACTCTCGGGATTTCCGCTGGCGCCTCTGCCCCGGAGGTCATCGTCGACGAGATCATCGAAGCTTTCCGTGCACGATATGATGCCACGGTCGAGCTGGCCATTACCGCGGAAGAAACCGAGAACTTCCTCGTCAATCGCGAACTGCGCGGCGTGCCCCTCACGCGCGAAGACATGGCCTTCGTGAACGGATGACTTTGCCGCCGCCGGCAGGATAGTGTAGCGCCGATTCTGCCGGGCGCTTCAGCACCCGCGACCGTTCACTGCGAGACACAGCCTTGGCCGTTTATACCGACATCACCGAAGACGATCTCAAAGATTTCCTGACCCAGTACGACGTCGGTGAACTCACGTCCTACAAGGGCATTGCCGAAGGCGTCGAGAATTCGAACTTCCTGCTGCACACCAGCCGCGAGCCCCTCATCCTCACCCTTTACGAGAAACGGGTGGAAAGGGCCGACCTGCCGTTCTTTCTCGGCCTGATGCAGCATCTCTCCGCGCGGGGGCTCTCCTGTCCTCTGCCGCTGCCCCGCAAGGACGGCGCGCTGCTGGGCGAACTTTCCGAGCGCCCGGCCGCCCTGATCTCCTTCCTCGAAGGAATGTGGCTCAGGAAGCCGGAGGCAAGGCACTGCCGGGAAGTGGGCAAGGCGCTCGCCCGGATGCATCTTGCCGGGGAAGGTTTCGGGCTGAAGCGCCCGAACGCCCTTTCGCTGGAGGGATGGACGAGCCTGTGGCAGAAATCCGCCGCGCGTGCCGACGGGGTGGAGCCGGGGCTTCAGGAAGAGATAGGTGCGGAACTCGATTTCCTGGACGAGCATTGGCCGCAAGACCTGCCGGCCGGCGTCATCCATGCCGATCTCTTCCAGGACAACGTCTTCTTCCTCGGCGACGAGCTTTCGGGCCTGATCGACTTCTACTTCGCCTGCAACGACATGCTGGCCTACGACGTGGCCATCTGCCTCAATGCCTGGTGCTTCGAGAAGGACGGCGCCTACAACCTGACGAAAGGCATGGCGCTGCTGGAGGGATATGACGCCGTCCGCCCGCTTCTGCCGCAGGAGAGGCAGGCGCTGCCCGTCCTCTGCCGGGGATCGGCGCTGCGTTTCTTCCTGACGCGGCTCTATGATTGGCTGACGACGCCGGAAGGCGCGCTCGTCGTCAAGAAGGACCCGCTCGAATACCTGAGGAAGCTGCGGTTCCACCGCTCCATCGCCTCCAGCGTCGAATATGGCCTGAAGGCGGAGGCCGGCGCATGAAACAGGTGGAGATCTTCACCGACGGCGCGTGCTCCGGCAATCCCGGCCCCGGTGGGTGGGGAGCGATCCTCCGTTACGGCGAGACGGAGAAGGAGATGTTCGGCGGCGAGGCGGCGACGACCAACAACCGCATGGAACTGATGGCGGCAATCCAGGCGCTGAACGCCTTGAAGACTCCGTGCGAGGTCGATCTCTATACCGACAGCGCCTATGTCAAGGACGGCATCTCCAAGTGGATTTTCGGCTGGAAAAGGAACGGCTGGAAGACGGCCGACCGGAAGCCGGTCAAGAATGCCGAACTCTGGCAGCAACTGGAAGAGGCGCGCAATAAGCACAAGGTGACGCTGCACTGGATCAAAGGCCATGCCGGCCATCCGGAAAACGAGCGTGCCGACGAACTTGCACGCCTCGGCATGGCGCCTTTCAAGAAGCGGTGAGTCGTCCCTGCCGGCGTCGATGCGGTGCGGTATTGCTCTCCCTGCATCCATACCTATGCTGGTGCTTTGGGATTCGGCGGAGGTAACGATG
>JAEWKX010000207.1 GCA_023393575.1 Pseudomonadota bacterium | reverse complement strand
GGAGAAGCGTTGCCGAAAGCCGGCGGAAAAGAAACGGAATTTCTAAAGCTCTCCGTCGGCGGGGTCGTGGGTTTCTCGCGATCCTTTTCGTCTGCCGGTAGGTTCGGGTCATCCTTGAATACCGGAGACCTTCATGAACCGCCTGCTCATCCTCGGCACCGCCGCGGCCGCTCTCTTCGCCGCGCCGGCTTTCGCGCAGTCGCCGACAACGCTCCTCAACGCCTCCTATGACGTGGCCCGCGAAGTGTTTGCCGCGGAGAACGAAGCCTTCATCAAGCAGAATCCCGGCGTCACCATCGACCAGTCGCATGCCGGCACCTCCAAGCAGGCGCGCGCCATCGTCGAAGGGCTGGAAGCCGACGTCGTGACCTTCAACCAGGTCACCGATATCGACTTCCTGGTGAAGCAGGGCTTCGTCTCCGACGACTGGCAGCAGCATTTCCCCAACAGCGCCTCGCCCTTCTATTCCTTCCCGTCCTTCCTGGTACGCGCCGGCAACCCGAAGAACATCAAGGACTGGAACGACCTGGCCCGTGACGACGTGCAGGTCGTCTTCCCGAATCCGAAGACGTCGGGCAATGCCCGCTACACCTACCTCGCCGCATTCGCCTATGCCAAGGAGGCGTTCAAGGGCGATGAGGAGCAGATCGAGGCGTTCATCGCGAAGATCTTCGATAACGTGCCCGTCTTCGATACCGGAGGCCGCGCAGCGACGACCACCTTCGTGGAGTGTGAAATAGGCGACGTGATCATCACTTTCGAATCCGAGACGCGCTCTATCGCCAAGGAATACGGAACCGACAAGTTCGAAGGCGTAGTTCCCTCCGTCAGCCTGCTTGCCGAATTCCCTGTCGCGATCGTCGACAAGGTGGTGGACAAGCGTGGCTCGCGCGACCTCGCCAAGACCTATCTCGATTTCCTCTACACGGAGGAAGGCCAGCGGGTCGCCGCCAAGTTCGGCCACCGTGTCCACGACGAGAAGGTTTCCGCCGAATTCAAAGACCAGTTCCCGGAGATCCGGCTGGTCAACGTCGATGACGTCTTCGGCGGCTGGAGCAAGGTCCAGGAGGAGCATTTCGCCTCCGGGGCCACGCTCGACGAACTGTATGGCAGCCGTTAATCCGTCTCCCAAGACGACCCTCCCGGCGGCCGAAAGGCCGTCGGCTTTTTGCATTCCCAGGATGAGGAAACACGCTTGAGACGCAATGTCCTGCCGGGGCTGTCGTTATCACTCGGCGTCACGCTCTTCTATGTCGGGCTGATCGTGGTGCTGCCGCTTGCCGCGCTTATCTTCAAGGCGGCGAGCCTCGGACCTGCCGACTACTGGTCGATCGTCTCCTCTCCCCGCGCGGTCGCGAGCTACCGGGTCACCGTGCTCACGGCACTCGGTGCCACCGCCTTCAACCTCGTCTTCGGGCTGGCGCTCGCCTGGGTCCTCACCCGCTACCGCTTCCCCGGCTGGCGGATCGTCGATGCGATGGTGGACCTGCCCTTCGCATTGCCGACGGCGGTTGCGGGCATTTCGCTGACCGCGCTCTTCGCCAACAACGGCTGGTTCGGTTCGGTCCTATCGGATCTCGGGATCAAGGTCGCCTATACGCCGCTCGGCATCATGGTGGCGATGTGCTTCACCTCGCTGCCCTTCATCGTGCGGACCGTGCAGCCGGTGCTGGAGGACCTTGATCCGGCACTGGAGGAGGCGGCGCAGTCGCTTGGCGGCTCGGACTGGACGATCTTCCGCACGGTTATCTTCCCCCTGTTGAAGCCGGCGCTCCTGGCCGGCCTGTCGCTTTCGTTCGCGCGTTCGCTTGGAGAATTCGGTGCCATCATCTTCATCGCCGGCAACCAGCCGATGTCGACGGAGATCACGGCGCTCCTCGTCTTCATCCGCCTGGAGGAATACGACTACCAGGCGGCGGCTGCCATCGCCTCCGTCCTGCTCATCACAGCCTTTGCGATGCTGGCGATCACCAACCTGCTGCAGGCGCGGGCCCTGCGCTATACCGTGAGGAGCTGACCGATGTCCGCCGTCCATACCGGCCGCAAGCCGCCGCGCGTCGGGGACCAGCCGCTCTTCCGGCGCCTGCTGATCGCCTCCGTGCTGATCGTCGGGGCGCTGCTGATCCTGGCGCCGCTCATCGTCATCGGCTTCGAAGCCTTCTCGGAAGGCTGGCGCGCCTATGCCTCGACGATCGCGCATCCCGACACGCGGCATGCGATCTTCCTGACGGTGGTCACGGCGCTCGTCGCCGTTCCCGTGAACACGATCTTCGGGGTGGCCGCGGCGTGGGCCATCACCAAGTTCGACTTTCCGGGCCGGCGGTTCCTGCTGGTGGTGATCGAGATCCCGTTCTCCATCTCGCCGATCGTCGCCGGCGTCGCCTATCTCTTCGTCTACGGCCTGCAGGGCTTCTTCGGTCCGCTCCTCGATGCCTACGAGATCAAGGTCCTCTTTGCGCTCCCCGGCATCATCCTGGCGTCGATGTTCGTCACTGCACCCTTCGTGGCGCGCGAGCTCATCCCGCTGATGCAGGCCCAGGGGCGTGACCTGGAAGAGGCGGCGACTTCGCTCGGCGCGTCCGGCTGGCGCACCTTCTTCTCCGTCACGCTTCCGAACATCAAGTGGGCACTGCTCTACGGCGTGGTGCTCTGCAATGCCCGCGTGATGGGCGAGTTCGGAGCGGTGTCGGTGGTGTCGGGCAACATTCGCGGCCAGACGAATACACTGCCGCTGCATATCGAACTGCTCTACCACGACTACCAGGCCGCCGGCGCGTTTGCCTCGGCCTCCATCCTGGCGATCATCGCCGTCTTCACCATCATCGCCAAGGTGGCGCTGGAACGGCAGGGAGCCGGCCGCATCCGTCACCCCGCTCTTGCCGCCGGTGCGGCCGCTTCTTCCGAGTGAACCCATGAAGATCCGCCTCGACCACGTCGTCAAGACATTCCACACCTTCCGCGCCGTGCGCGACGTCTCGCTCGATATCGAGAGCGGCGAACTGGTCGCCCTGCTCGGCCCTTCCGGTTCGGGGAAGACCACGATCCTGCGCATGGTGGCCGGCCTCGAATATGCCGATGGGGGCCACATCCATTTCGGGGAGCAGGATGCCACGGACATTCCGGTGCGCGACCGCGGGGTCGGCTTCGTCTTCCAGCATTATGCGCTCTTCCCGCACATGACGGTGGCGGAGAACATCGCCTTCGGCATGAAGGTCTCGAAGGTGAAGCGCGAGAAGGCTGCGATCGCAGCCCGCGTGGAGGAACTGCTGCGGCTCGTGCGACTGGAGGGATTGGGCGACCGATTCCCGGCGCAGATCTCGGGCGGCCAGAGGCAGAGGGTGGCGTTGGCACGCGCACTCGCCGTCGATCCCAAGGTGCTGCTGCTCGACGAACCCTTCGGGGCGCTCGATGCCAACGTCCGGCGGGAGCTGCGCCGATGGCTGCGCGAGATTCACGACGAACTCGGCATCACGACGCTGTTCGTCACCCACGACCAGGAAGAGGCGCTCGATCTCGCCGACCGCGTCGTCATCCTCAACGAGGGCACGATCGTGCAGCAGGGGACGCCGGAGGAGGTTTGCCGCACGCCCGGTTCCGCCTTCGTGACCCGTTTCCTCGGGGATGCCAACCGGCTCGAGGCCGAGGTGCGCGGCGGCATGGCGCATGTCGGCAGCGTCTCGTTGCCGGCAGAGGGCATCGCCGATGGGACGGCAGAAGTCTATGCGCGACCGGGAGACCTCGAATGGTCGGCCGTGGGGCCTGGGATCGCCGCCTCCATCGCCCGCGTGCTCGACCGTCCCGGTGGCCGGCGGGTGATGGCCATCACCACCGGTGGAGAGCATCTCGAATTCGACGGGGAGCCCGAGCTTGCGGTGCATGCGGGCCAGCAGGGTTTCATAACGCTCCGCCGGGCACAAGTATTCGCGGTTCGATGAACCGCTTGCGGCGCGATAAGAAACGGGCTCTCAGGCTAAAGCGTGTCGCATCTATTCTGCCTCATAGCCTGCAGCTTTGAAGAAGTTTCTGCATTCGATGACGGAGAAGAGGCTGATGATGTCGCCGATTGC
>JAEWKX010000179.1 GCA_023393575.1 Pseudomonadota bacterium | reverse complement strand
GTGGTAACCGGCGCGCTGGAGATCGAGCGCAAGGAGAAGCGGATCGGCTCCTCCCTGGAAGCCGCGCCGGTCGTGCATGTGTCTGATCCGGCTCTTATCCAGGCCCTGGAAGGACAGGATTTCGAGGATATCTGCATCACCTCTGCCATCCGCGTCGTCGAGGGCGAAGGTCCGGAAGCTGCGTTCCGCCTTTCCGAAGTCCCGGGTGTCGCCGTCGAACCGAAGCTCGCGGAAGGCACCAAATGTGCCCGTTCGTGGCGCGTCACCAAGGATGTGGGGTCCGACCCGGACTATCCGGAGGTATCGGCTCGCGATGCTGCCGCATTGCATGAACTCGCGGCTCTCGGTCGCCTGGGCTAGGAGCGGCAATCCACCGGATGATTGCGCTTCGGCGCGTCATCCGGTACATCTGCCCGAAATTGGCCGGAATTTCCGGTCACGGGGTATCGAGCGGAAATCTGAAGGCGTCGATGGACGGGCGCCGCTGGAAGGGTTTTGATGAAGACGTCGCATGGGTTTCGCGCAGCATCGAGCGCGGCCGGCCTGATGGCCGGGATGCTGGCCCTTTCGGGCTGCATGGGCAGTCCCACCTACGGGACCGGAACCTCCGCGATGGAACAGTTGAGCAACGACCTCACGTCTGCGGTGTCCATCGGACCTCAGGACGAACGCAACGTGAAGTACAATCCGCGTCCAAGCCTCGTTGTCGCGGCCGAAGACAAGTCGCTGCCAGCCCCGCAGGCCTCGCTCGCCAACCGCGAGAACAATCCTGGATGGGTTGAATCTCCGGAAGAAACCCGCGCCCGCCTGCGCCAGGAGGCCGACGAGAACGAGAACAATCCAGCCTATCGCTCTCCTTTGCTGGCCGGCAAGGGCAAGGCCGGCCAGTTGACGGAATCGGAAAAGTGGGAAGCTTTCCGGCAGGCCAAGCAGAACCTCAACAATGCCGACGTGACGCAGCCGCGCCGTTCCCTGACGGACCCGCCGGTGGAGTATCGCGCAGTGGATTCCGCAGCGCTTGACGACCTTGGCGAACCGGAGCTCAAGAAGGAGCGCCGCCGCAAGAAGGAAGCGGAAGCCACGCAGAAGTCCTCCAGCTGGTGGAAGCCCTTCCAGTAGGCCTCTACTCCACTTCCCGCTTCGCCCGGAAGAAATCCTTCAAGGCATTTGCGGCCCGTTGCTCGTCGATACCGGAATACACGTCCGGCGCGTGATGGCAGGTCGCCTGCGCATAGAACCTGCCGCCGTGGTGGACGCCGCCGCCCTTCGGGTCCTCCGCCCCGTAGTAGAGACGGCGGATACGGGCGAAGGAGATGGCGGCAGCACACATCGCGCAGGGCTCCAGCGTCACGTAGAGATCGGCACCTGTCAGCCGTTCCTGCCCCAGCAGCCGCGCGGCTTCCCGGATGACGTTCATCTCCGCATGGGCTGTCGGATCGTTGTTCTCCCGTGTCCGGTTTCCCGACCGGGCGATGATCCGGCCGTCCAGTACCAGCACGGCACCGACCGGTATCTCGTCCCTCTGCCCGGCCAATGACGCCTCATGCAGGGCTTCCGCCATGAAACCGTCGTTCTGGGCCATGATCGGCGATTTCCTCTTAACCCCGGTGGAATGAACTGGTAGGAAGCGATCGAAGAGGCCCGTGCGTCGCACGGCAAGCCTAGATGCACCTCAACCAGCATGAATGTCCGGATACCCCGTTCGACTTCACGCTTCAGGCAAACAACAAATGACACCCAAAGACAAGCCAAGGCGCGGCGGATCCAAATCCTTCGAACGCAGCACCAAACCCAAATCGTCTCCCAAGGGGGGCGAAGGCAAACCGGGATTCTCGGCGAAAGCAGGCTTGAAGCCCAGGACCGAGACGGCACAGGTAGAGGGGCATGCTGTGGACGATGCCGCAAAGCCCGAGCGGATATCCAAGATACTGGCACGGGCGGGAGTGGCATCCCGCCGCGATGTCGAGCGGATGATCATGGAGGGCAGGGTTCGCCTCAACGGCCAAATTCTGGAGACCCCCGTCGTCAACGCCACGCTTGAGGACCGCATCGAGGTCGACGGCGAGCCGATCCGCGGCATCGAGCGCACCCGCCTATGGCTCTACCATAAGCCTGCCGGGCTTGTGACCACCAATGCCGATCCGGAAGGCCGTCCGACGGTCTTCGACAATCTTCCCGACGGATTGCCGCGGGTCATGTCGATCGGCCGCCTCGATATCAATACCGAGGGCCTGTTGCTCTTGACCAATGACGGCGGCCTTGCGCGCGTCCTGGAACTGCCGACCACCGGCTGGCTCCGGCGCTACCGGGTGCGCGCCCACGGCGAGGTCGACCAGGCTGCGCTCGACAAGCTGAAGGAGGGCATCGCCGTCGACGGCGTCCTCTATGGCGCGATCGACGCCACGCTCGATCGCAAGCAGGGCCACAATGTCTGGATCACCGTCGGGCTGCGCGAAGGCAAGAACCGTGAGGTGAAGAACGTGCTGGGCGCGCTCGGTCTCGAGGTGAACCGTCTGATCCGGATTTCCTACGGGCCGTTCCAGCTCGGCGATCTGCCGGAAGGTCAGGTCGTCGAAGTGCGGGGCAGGATGCTGCGGGAGCAACTTGGCCCGCGCCTCATCGAGGAGGCCAAGGCGAACTTCGACGCGCCGATCTACAACGAGCCGGCCGGGGCCGACGAAACCGCCGATGCACCAGTTCACGCGGAGCGTTCCGACAGCGGCGGGTGGACGAAGCAGGCAAGGTCCGAACGCCGCGACGACAGGCCGGCGCGGCGGCCGGAAACGCGGGGCGAAGGACGAGGCTTCACAGGCAAGACCGCGGCTCGCGGAGGCTCCCGTGACGACCGCGGCTTCGGCGAGGAGAAGCCGAAGAAGCGTCCGCCAATGGGCACCTCGCGCACGGCCAACGTCTGGATGGCGCCCGGCGCCCGTCCGACCACCGACAGCAAGGCGAAGAAATCCTCCGCCCGGGCAGAGGCGGAAAGGCTGTTCGACAAGCCGGATCTGCAGAGCGAACGCCGCGTGGTCGTGAAGCGCGCCGACGAGGACGCCGATTGGATCCGCTCCGAAACGCCCCCGCCCGGCCGCGACGAAAGAGGCGGCGATTTCGGCCGCAAGCGCGCCTCCGGAGGGCGCTCCGAAGGAGGCGAACGCGCGTCCCGTGGAGAGCGCCCGTTCGGCGATCGCCCGCGGGGGGAACGTTCCGACGAATCTCGCAGGGAACGCAAGCCGTACGGGGAAGGAGATCGTCCGCGCGGCAGGTCGTTCTCGGGTGAGGCCAGGTCCGATC
>JAEWKX010000177.1 GCA_023393575.1 Pseudomonadota bacterium | reverse complement strand
GTCGCAGACTGGTCGGGCGGAACGCGCATCGGATCGACGCTGGCGGAGTTCAACCGCCTCTGGTCGCGTCGCGTGCTGGGGCAGGGGGCGTTGGTCCTTCTCATCACCGATGGATTGGAGCGCGAGTCCACGGACGAACTCGAGGCGGAGATGGATCGGCTTCACCGTTCCTGCCGGCGTCTGATCTGGCTCAATCCGCTGTTGCGTTTCGACGGTTTCGAGGCGAGGGCGCGTGGCGTCCTGGCCATGCTGCCACATGCCGACGAGCTTCGCCCGATCCACAACCTTCAATCCGTCGCCGACCTGGCCCGAGCCTTGAGCGGCGAACCCGCCAGTTCGGCTGATCCCCGCCGTTTTCTGGGGGAAAGGAGCGCCGCATGAGCGATACTGAAATGCTCGATCCGCTGGAGACTGCGGAAGCGTGGAATGCCGCAGGCCGCGCGGTTGCCATCGCTACCGTCGTTCAGACCTGGGGCTCGGCCCCCCGGCAGGCCGGCAGCCATCTGGTCATCGACGGCGATGGTAATTTTCAAGGATCGGTCTCCGGTGGGTGCGTCGAGGGAGCCGTCATCAGCGAGGCTGCCGATGTCATCGCCACGGGACGTCCGAAGATGCTGGAGTTCGGCGTTGCCGACGAAACGGCCTGGCGCATCGGCCTGTCCTGTGGAGGTACCATCCGCGTACACCTCGAAAGGCTGGGCTGATGCGGATCACCTCCCTGCAAGCGCTCAATCTCGCCCGCCACGCCCGCAAGGCGGCGATCCTTGCGACCGATCTCGACGGCGAGGGGGAACAGGTCATCCTGGAGGGGGAGCCTGTCGCCGGCTCCCTGAGCGAGGCGGCAGCGTCTGCCTTCCGGACCGGCAAGGCGTCCGTCGTCGACATCGCGGGCCGCGAACTCTTCCTGAACGTCTACCTGCCCCCGCCGCGCATGGTCGTCATCGGTGCGGTTCATATCAGTCAGGCACTGGCCCGCATGGCCCCTGTTGCCGGCTTCGACCTGACGATCATCGATCCCCGTACGGCCTTTGCGACGCCCGAACGCTTCGCGGGCGTCGATCTCGTCCCTGAATGGCCGGAAGAGGCGCTGGCAAGGCGACCGCTCGACCCTTACACGGCGGTTGTGGCGCTCACCCACGATCCGAAGATCGACGACTTCGCGATCCTCGACGCATTGAACAAGAACTGCTTCTATATTGGCGCGTTGGGCAGCCGGAAAACCCACGCAAAGCGGGTGGAGCGCGTGAGGCAGCACGGGCTTACCGACGAGAATATCGCGAAGATCGCAGCTCCTGTAGGCCTCGATATCGGTGCTGCCAGTCCCGCGGAGATCGCCGTCGCGGTGCTGGCGCAGGTCGTGCAGGCATTCCGCCGTCGCGAGACGATCGGCGGTCCGGCATGAGGTTTTCCAGACTGCCCTCGTCGGATGCAGAAGGATGCGTGCTCGCGCACAGCATACGGTTGCCCGAGGGCAAGCTTCCCAAGGGCAGGATCATTACCGAGGAGGATGTCGAGTCGCTCGCCGCGGCCGGCGTCGCGGAGATAACAGCCGTCCGGCTGGATACCGATGACATGCTGGAGGATGAGGCCGCCGGCGCAATATCGGCGGCCCTCCCGTCCGGAGCGTTTCGGCTTTCGTCCGCGGCAACAGGACGGGTCAACGTCCATTCGACCGCCAGCGGTGTGTTCACGGTCGATCGGGGTGTCGTGGATGCGTTGACCCGGATCGATCCGGCCATCACGCTCGCGACGCTCGCGGATCATGCGGTCGTGAGTGCCGGAGAGATGATCGCCACCGTGAAGATCATCCCGCTTGCGGTGCCGCAGGCCAAAGTAACCGATGCGGTCAAGCTCCTCGAGCAAGCGCCGGTGTTCTCCGTCAAGCCCTTCATCGCCCATCGGGTGACACTGGTCGCAACGGAACTCGCGAGCCTCAAGACATCGGTGATGGACAGGACGGCGCGGCTTCTGGAGCAAAGGCTTGTGGTTTCTGGAAGCAGCATCGACAGGGAGATCAGGATTCCCCATGATGAGAAGCATCTTGCCGGTGTGCTGAGGGAAATTGCGGAGGAAGACGGGCGACGGCTGATCGTCATCTTCGGCGCATCTGCTGTCGCCGATACCGAGGATGTCATCCCCGCCGCCATCAGGGCAGCTGGCGGGCATGTTGAACGTGTCGGGATGCCGGTCGATCCCGGCAACCTTCTGGTGCTCGGGAGAATCGGACAGGTTCCGGTGATCGGAGCCCCCGGCTGTGCGCGCTCACCGAAGGAAAACGGGTTCGACTGGGTCCTGAACCGGATATTGGCAGGGGAGCGGCCGTCGGATCTCGATATCGGCGGGATGGGCGTCGGCGGCCTGCTTGGCGAGATCCCCGAGCGGCCGAGGCCGCGCGAGGCTGTCCCGACGCGGGAGGATCCGATCTCGATCGGTGCGCTGCTGCCGGCCGCCGGCCAGGCGCGGCGCATGGGCGGGAGCGGCTCCCACAAGCTGCTTTCGACCTTCGAAGGCGAGCCTCTCGTCCGGCGGAGCGCCAGGAGCCTGCTTGCCGCCGGCCTGGCGCCCGTGGTCGCGGTCACCGGGTACCGGCGCGACGACATAGAGGCAGCGCTCGCCGGGCTCGCTCTGACCGTGGTCTTCAATCCCGACTACGAATCGGGCATGGCAAGCTCGCTCAAGGCGGGACTGGCCCTGCCGGCGCTGGACCGATGCGACGGTGTCCTGATCATGCTGGCGGACATGCCGGCCATCAGCTCGGATCATCTGCGCCTGATGATGGTGGAATTCCGCAAGGCCAGTGGCCGGGCGGTCATCCGCGCAATTCACGACGGGAAGCGCGGCAATCCCGTGATTCTCCCGAAAGCCGCCTTCTCCGCCGTTCAGTCTCTACAGGGTGACGTGGGCGCGCGCGCCGTAATCGAAAATTGCGGCTTTCCGACCGTCGATGTAGAAATCGGCGCAGCGGCCCATATCGACGTCGATACGGCGGAAGCGGTCATGGCCGCCGGCGGACAGCTGGAGACATAGGCCATGCACGATGCCGCAATCGAGGAACTGTTCGAACCGCTCGGCCCGGTTTCCATCCGTCGGATGTTCGGCGGGAAAGGCATATACCACCACGGACAGATCATTGCGCTTGAGCTTTCGACCGGTGAGCTCCTGCTGAAGGCTGACGCGACCAGCGCGCCCGAGTTCGCGGCCGCAGGCGCCAGCCAGTGGAGCTACGAAGGCAAGCAGCGGAAGTCCGTCGCGATGCCGTACTGGACGGTGCCCGACGAGGCGCTCGACGATCCCGATCTGATGGGCAAGTGGCTGCGTTTGGCCTACGAGGCGGCTGTGAGATCAGCGAAACGGTAAGGCAGGCCGCTCAGGCCGGCCGAGCTTCGCATCCAGGGCCCCGAACGCCCTTGCAGCGAATTGCGAGAGAGGCGACGGCGGTTCGCGGCGGTCGAACCAGCCGATATGCGAAAGCTTGTCGGGCTCCGTCAGCGACGGCTCGCCTGAAAAATCGGTCGTCACGTAGATCTGGGAGATCCAATGCTGACGGTCCGCGGCAACGATCTCTTCGGCGGTGCAAAGGAACTCGATGCTTCCTATGCGAAGCCCCGTTTCTTCTTCTGCCTCTCGGCGAGCGGCTTCCGCCGAGGGTTCCAGAAGATCGACCTTGCCGCCCACGATGTTCCAGTAACCCGCTTCAGGCGCCTTCAGCCTGCGGCACAGGAGCACCTTGCCGTCGGCGCGCAGGATCACGAGCCCGGCGCCTACACCGGGAAAGTCGATACCGGGCCGTGAGCCGGTCAATGCGATCAGGCCTTGCCGGCGCTCGCGACGATCAGCATGAACGCCGGAATATCGTCACCGAAACCGACAGGGGTAGGACCGTCGTCGTGATCGCGATGGTGACGGGAGCGCCGGTCGCGCGAATCGTCATTTGCCGGATTCTGGCGACCCGCACGGTTTTCCTGCCGCGGCCTCCTCTCGGAGTTGCGTTCGGGCTTTACCTGTTCCGCTGCTGCGTTCACGACAACCTCTTCAACTGTTTCATCCACGAGTGAACTCGGCTTCGCGGCCGAATCGTCACGTTTTCCGCGGCCACGATCCTTGTCCCGTCCGCGCCCCTTGCGGCCGCGGTCCGATTCCTGGCTTTCCATCGGAGCGGGTAGGGCGGAGAGGTCACCGTTTTGCCACTCGACCTTCTCGCCGATCAGCTTTTCGATCGCATCGAGGTATTTAGTGTCGGAGCGTGTCACCAGTGTGAACGCCTTGCCCGAGCGGCCGGCACGGCCGGTCCTGCCGATGCGATGAACGTAGTCCTCCGCATGGATCGGGACGTCGAAATTGTAGACATGGCTGACATCGGGGATATCGAGGCCACGGGCCGCGACATCGGAAGCGACGAGCAGGGTGATGTTGTTGTCCTTGAAATTGGCGAGCATGGTGGTGCGCGAACGCTGGTCCATGTCGCCATGCAGGGCACCGACGGAAAAACCGTGCCGGTCCAGCGACCGGAAAAGATCGGCTACGTCCTTCTTCCGGTTGCAGAAGATGATGGCGTTCTTCAGGTCGTCCTGCTGTCTGATGAGATCGCGGAGGACCGCCCGCTTCTCATAGTCCTTGTGGTGCGATGCCACCAGACGTTGCGCAACGGTCTTTGCGGTGGAGGAGGGCGGTGCCACCTCGATCCGCTCCGGGTTCTGGAGGAAGCGATCCGCGAGCTTCTGGATCTCCGGAGGCATCGTCGCCGAGAAGAACAATGTCTGGCGCGTGAAGGGAATCATCTTCGCGATCCGCTCGATATCGGGAATAAAGCCCATGTCGAGCATGCGGTCGGCCTCGTCGATGACCAAAATCTCGACGCCGGTCATCAGCAGCTTACCGCGTTCGCAATGGTCGAGAAGACGACCGGGGGTGCAGATGAGAACGTCCGCACCGCGCTCCAGCTTCCGATCCTGTTCATCGAAGGAAACCCCGCCGATGAGGAGCGCGATGTTCAGCTTGTGGTTCTTGCCGTATTTCTCGAAGTTCTCGGCCACTTGCGCCGCCAGTTCGCGCGTCGGCTCCAGGATAAGTGTCCGGGGCATGCGAGCCCGCGCGCGCCCTTTCTCCAGGAGGGTGAGCATCGGCAGCACGAATGAGGCGGTCTTGCCCGTGCCCGTCTGGGCGATGCCGCAGATATCACGGCGCTGAAGCGCGGGTGGGATGGCGCCTGCCTGGATGGGAGTCGGCGTGGTGTAGCCAGCGTCGGTGACCGCAGAGAGGACTTTCTGGCTCAGGCCAAGATCAGCAAATGTTGTCAAAGGGAAATCTGTTTCCGTTCCGGTTCTTCATAGAACACAACGGTCGCGACATGGAGCATGTCCGACCTCTGCCGGGCACTTAAGGGTAAATGGCTTTAAAGTCAAGGAAACCGGGCGCGCAGGTTGCCGCAGTGGTGAACAACTCCACCTGAAAGCCTGCGAATTCTGGTCGGTCCGTCAGTTCATGTAGGTACCGAGCTTCATCCCCGCGCTCAGGAACTGTGCCGGATCGACCGCTTTTCCGTTACGGCGGACTTCGTAGTGAACGTGCGGACCGGTAGAGCGTCCCGTGGATCCGGCGTGCCCGATAACGTTACCGGCTTCGACCTTGTCGCCTGTCGAAACAAGGATGCGCGAAAGGTGGCCATAGCGGGTGGTCATGCCGTGTCCGTGGTCGATCTCGACCAGGTTGCCGTAACCACCGGTATATTCCGCCGCCACGACTGTTCCGGCACCTGTGCTCAGGACCTTTGCGCCGGATGCGGCCTGGAAGTCGATTCCGGCGTGAAGGGCCAGTCGACCGATAAAGGGATCGATCCTGTTTCCATACCGGCTCGTCACGGGCCGGCCGGGAGCTGGGCTTCCATAGGGAAGGGCTCTCGCCGTACCGCGCAAGACTTCGAGTTGCGTCAGCGCGGCATCGAGTTCGTTGAGTGAGATATCGAATATGGCCGGCCGCGCTTCAGGCTCCTCGAAGGGACCCCCCAGGCCACCCGGCCCCGCCTCGATGAGAGCGTCCACGTTCACG
>JAEWKX010000129.1 GCA_023393575.1 Pseudomonadota bacterium | reverse complement strand
CCTCTTCGAGGCCGAGCGCGGAGAGGAATTCCTTCGCCTCGTCCTCCGGCAGCTGGGCGACCTCCGCTTCGATCGCGGCGGAGATGATCACGCATTCCGCACCCTGTTCGGCAGCCATCTTCGCGACGGCCCCCGTGTGGCTGTTGCCGGTGGCGGCGTCGGCCTCGGCGACGTTGCACACATAGAGGACCGGGTGGGAAGTCAGCAGGTTGAGGCCCTTGAGGATCGCGATGTCTTCGGGGCTCGACGTCTTCAGGAGCAGGCGGGCGGGCTTGCCGTCCTGGAGCAGCTTGATGACCGCCTCCATGACAGGGAGCTGTGCAAGAGACTCCTTGTCCTTGCCGGTCGCCCGCTTGCGGGTCTGCTCGATGCGGCGCTCCAGGCTTTCGAGATCGGCGAGCATCAGTTCGGTCTCGATGGTCTCGGCGTCACCGACCGGGTCGATGCGGCCCTCTACATGGGTGATGTCGGTGTCCTCGAAGCAGCGGAGCACATGGACGATCGCATCGACCTCGCGGATATTGGCCAGGAACTTGTTGCCGAGGCCTTCGCCCTTCGATGCGCCGCGCACCAGCCCGGCGATATCGACGAAGGAGATGCGGGTCGGGATGATCTCCCTGGAGCCCGCAATGGCCGCCAGCTGCTGCATGCGCGGATCCGGCACGGCCACTTCGCCGGTATTCGGCTCTATGGTGCAGAAAGGATAATTGGCGGCCTGTGCCGCCGCCGTCTTGGTCAGAGCATTGAAGAGCGTCGACTTGCCGACATTCGGCAGGCCCACGATGCCGCACTTGAAACCCATCGGTAGGATACCTGTTGCTGGAAACGATCTTTGGCTTGGCTATGGGATAAACGGCCGGAGGGGTCAAGGGTGGAGGTCAGGCGCCGGGTTGATCGCGCCCGACGGGGATGCAATAATTTCCCCTCAAGAGACCGACGTCATCGCGAGGCGCAGATGCCGACGAAGGACGACACAATCCTCCTGCCCAAATCGACGACGAAGCCGAAAGTGGAGCGGCCGAAGCTCTACAAGGTCATTCTCGTCAACGACGACTACACGCCGCGCGAGTTCGTGGTGATGGTGCTCAAGGCCGTCTTCCGCATGGGGGAGGAGACGGGCTACCGGGTCATGCTGACGGCGCACCGGATGGGAACGGCCGTCGTGGTCGTTTGCGCCAAGGACATTGCCGAGACCAAGTCGAAGGAGGCTGTGGATCTGGCGAAGGAGGCCGGCTATCCGCTGATGTTCACGACGGAACCCGAGGAGTGATCAGCGAGACCGGCGGTACAGGTAATCGTCCGGGAGCCCGAGCCGCCGGCAGGCCTGCACCGGGGGCGACGACCTCAGCAGAAGCCGGTCCGCAGCCTTGGCCGCAAGACCGACGGCCATCCGCTCCCGCGTGGACAGACGGTATTCGGCTCCGATCCCGAGCCTTGTCCTGACCCAGGACGGAAGAAGCTCGACGGCTGCCTTCACCAGTGCCACCTGCATCGGACTGGCGACCCGTGGCAGGGCGTCGACACGCTTCATGATGTCGAGGAACTCGAACACGATCGGCGAGGGGATGAGACGCTCCCGCATGCCGTCCAGAAGCAGTTCCCATTCCGCCTCGGAAGCCGGCGCGCCGGTCGCGCCATACAATCGGGCCGCGGGAGCGGCTTCGCGGAATAGCGCTTCCCGTTCCGTCTGCGACAACGGGTGGACGTAGCGGTGATAGGCCTCCATGAAGCCGAAACCGGCCGTCGCCTGGACCCAGTTCAGGAGAACGGGATCGTTGGCGTGATAGGGCTCTCCCTCCGAGGTGATGCCCGTGACGCGGTCGTGGGCGCGCACCACGCCGGCGATCATCTGCTCGGCGCGGCTTCTCGCGCCATAGACCGTCACCATGGCGGCGAGACCGGTGCGCTGGAGACGCTTCAGCGGTTCGGTACGGAAGGTCGTGTGATGCCATACGCCATCCCGGACCTTCGGTTCGCCGAGTTCGAGCAGGACGGCGGCGACGCCGCCGATGAACAAGGCCACCTGATTTCTGAAGATGCGCCAGGAAACGGAGTGGGGAGGGACGAGCGCCTGTTCGCCGGCCGGGGAGGCGAAGTCAAAGCGGATGCCGGCGTCGGCGAGGAACCCCCGCGCCACTCTATCCAGCCGGTCGTGGACCGGGCGAGGCAGGGGCAGAACGGCGAAATTGAACATCCGGCGGTGTCTCCTTGTTCAAGGGAAAAGCCGGCTTGCATCCGATAGTTCCGATCCTAGTCGCTCTTGCCGCCGAACATCTTCTTCAGCATGTCGGCCATTGGACCGGTTGCCGGTATGGCCGGCTTGCCGCTCCGTGCCTGATGGATGTGCGACTGGCCGTTGGTCTTCCTGGGAACGGGTGTGGCGGGCGTCGCAGGGGACTTCTCGCCGGTTGCCAGGGCAAGCTTGTTCAGGAACTGTGAGTCCTCGCCGCGCAGCAGCATTTCCGCATTCTCGGCGATGGCATCCAGAAGCGGTTCGAGCCATGTCCGGTCGGCCTTGGCAAAGTCGCCCAGAACGTGGTTGTGAACCAGTTCCTTGGCGCCGGGATGGCCGATCCCGAGACGAAGCCTGCGATATTCCCTGCCGCAATGGGCGTCCAAGGACTTGACGCCGTTATGCCCGCCGTGCCCGCCGCCTGTCTTGAGGCGGGCCTTGCCGGGGGCGAGATCCAGTTCGTCGTAGATTGCCAGGATGTCATTCGGCTGAAGCTTGTAGAAGCGCATCGCCTCGCCGACGGCTTCGCCCGACAGGTTCATGTAGGTCTGCGGCTTCATCAGCAGGACCTTCTCGCCGGCGATCTCGCCCTCGGATATCTCCGCCTTGAACTTCCTCGACCACGGACCGAAGCCCGGCCGCCGCTGGAGCGCGTCGGCCGCCATGAAGCCGATGTTATGGCGATTGCCAGCATATGTCGCCCCGGGGTTTCCGAGGCCGGCGATGATCTGCATGGGGAGATTTCCGTTTGCTCCGATATCCTTCTCCATCGTGAACGCGATAGGAAGTCAACCGGTTTCGATGCACGTCACCGAGGTCGGCGGGGCAACCGGACGGCTGCCTCACGGAGGGTCAATGCCGTAGGAGGCGAATATTCTCCGTTGCGTGCCGTCGGCGATCAGGCCATCGAGCGCCTGCTGCATCCGCAGGACGGTTTCGTCGGGCACCTGCAGGTGACATGCAATTCCGAGCGGTTGAAGGCTCAGTGTGACGGCCTCGTCCAGGGCGACGCCTTCCGAACGTAGTTGCCTCAGGATGCCCTGCGACATCGGCATGAGCGAGATGCGGTCCTCCAGGAGCTTTCTAAGCGTCGTGTCGAAGTCGGCACTGACCTCCAGTTGGGTGAAGCCGAGGTTCCGCAGCAGGCCCTCCGTATAGTCCGCCCGGTAGGTGCCGACCGGATGGTTCTTCGCCTCGTCCAGGGTGGTCACGGCAATCCCGGATCCGCTGTGGAAGGCCAGCACATTCCGATCGGTGTAGAGCGCCGTCACCCATTTGAACCTCGCCTCCCGCTCCGGCGTGCGGGCGGCCGCGAAGACGCAATGCATCGGCTGCGTCTCCGCCAGCGCGATCGCTCGCGCCCAGGGCATGATCTCGATGCTGTAGGATAACCCGGCGATCTTCGCGATGGCCTCGACCTGATCGACGCCTGCGCCGCGCTTTCGCCCGTCGACATCGAGGTAGGCGAAGTTCTTGTACCGCTCGGTCGTGAAGACGATGGATTCCTGGGCGACGGTCGGAGAACCGAAGGTCAATACGGCTACAAGCGGAAGTGCAATTTTCATTCACCGCCTCGCATGCCTGTAAACTGATCAAGTCGCGCCGAGTGACGCCGGTCAGGCGCTTTCCCGGGATGTAATCGAATTGTGCTGCTCAAGCTCCGCGAGGATGTCATCCACCGGCCGTGGCCGCGCGAAATGATAGCCCTGCGCGCATTCGATGCCCATGTCTCTCAGCACGCCGTATTGCGCGGCCGTCTCCACCCCTTCGGCGATCACCCGGCAATTCATCTTGTGGGAGATGGCCGCAATGCCCTCCACGAGCATTCGATTCTTCTGGCCGATACCGCTGTGATCGTCGATCGACCGCACGAAGGACTGGTCGATCTTCACGATGTCGACCGGGAAGCGGCTCATGTAGCTCAGAGAAGAATAGCCTGTTCCGAAGTCGTCGAGGGCGATCCGACAGCCCAGGGTGTGGATCTCGTTCAGGATCGTGCGGATTTCAGGGTTGTCGTGCATCAGGACTGCTTCGGTGATCTCGACCACGAGGCGCTGGGGAAGGATCCCGTAACGATCAAGCAGACGAACCAGCCGCAGCGGAAGCGAGGTCTCGAACTGCATGGGCGAGAAATTGACGGCCACGTAGGCGTCGCTCATGCCCTTATGGGAGGTGAGCCGCGCCAGGTTGGCGATGGCCGCTTCGAGGATACGGTCGCCTATGCGGTCGATAATGCCCGTCTCCTCGGCAACTTCGATGATGCCGGCCGGCGACATCAGCCCCTTGTCGGGATGGCGCATCCGCATCAGCGCCTCGAAACCTGCGACTTCCCCGGAGGATGTGTCGATGATCGGCTGGAAATGTGCCTCGAACCAGTCGCTGGCGAGGGCGTCATGGATATCGTGTTCGATCTCTGCCCTCTGGCGCGTGCGGTCGAGGATCGCCGGATCGAAGATCTGGGCGCCGTTCTTGCCTTCGCGCTTGCGCGTATACATCGCCAGGTCCGACTTGTGCAGGAGTTCTGCAGCATCCCCGGCGTGATCGGGATAATAGGCGACGCCCACGCTGGCGCTCAAGCGTACCGCCGCGCCGTTGACGAGGAAAGGTACGTCGAAGATGGCGATGATCTTCTCGCAGAGCGTCTCTGCGGCGGCATGCGCATCATGGTTCCCGATCAGGATAGCAAACTCGTCGCCGCCGAGGCGGGAAAGGGTGTCCGCGTCGCGCAGCAGAGGCCTGATCCGCTCCACGAACTGTTGCAGGACGTCGTCCCCCGCGGCATGGCCGAAATTGTCGTTCACCGACTTGAAACGGTCGAGATCCACGAAAAGGCAGGCGAGCGGAACCTCCGCCGCATCCGCCGCGCGTATCCGCTCCTCAAGAATACCCTCGAAGCCCTGGCGGTTGACGAGGCCGGTGAGTTGGTCGGTGATTGCAAGACGTGCGTTGCGCAGCTCCGACTGTCGAAGCTCTGTCACGTCGGTCATGACGTTGAGCGAGCTTGCCTCATCGTAGTCGGCGCCCATCTCGCGTTCCACGATGAGGACGTCCATGACGCCGCCGTCCTTGCACATGAACCGGACAGTCGCTTCCACGGGGCGGCCGTCGATGCGGGTGCGGGCCTTCCGGTCGCCAAACAGGTGGTGATCCGCCGGTACGACGAAACGGGTAAAGGGCTGGCCGATAACCTCCTCGCGACCGTAACCGGTCGCAAGAAGCCAATAGTCACTCACCGCCGAGATGCGGTCGGCGGGATCAAGCGAGAACAGCATCGCCGGGGTCCGGTTGTAGGTCTCGGTGGCATGCCGGTGTGCCCGTCGCAGTTCTCTCTCGTCGCGCTCCAGAAGTGTCTGCATCTCGTTGAAGGAATGAGCCAGCCGGCCCATCTCGTCGTTGGATCGCCAGTCCACATGGTGGCGCGACCCCAGCCGGCGGGTGGCCTCGATCGCCGCCGTCAGGCGCATGAGCGGCCGGATGACCATCATCCTGTTGCCGAGTATCGCCGCCACGAAGACCGTGAGGACGGCGACCACAAAAATCGCGATGAACGCATGCTCCATATCGTCCAGCGCTGCAAACCATCCGCCGGTCTCCACGTAGACCGTGACGTTGCCGACGACCTTCTCGCCATCCTGCGACTTGTAGGTGATGGGCACCGACATCGTTTCCAGCCCGCGGAAATCCGCAGGGTTGATGTCGGATTCCACAACCGTCACCTTGCCCAGTTTGTCGTCGATATAGACGCTGCGGATCGTGGGCTCGGCGAGGATCGTGAGTGCCGTGCTGCGGATGCTGTCGGCATCCAGTTCCCAGACCGGCTTGCCGAGGGCGTGGGCGTTGGTGGCAAGGATCAGCCGGACCTGCTCCCGAAGCGTTTCCGTCGCCTTTTGCGAGGAGAGGGCGAGAAACAACGTGAAGAGGGGAGCGACCACGACGAGCAACGCGGTCGAGACGATGGCGATGAACCGGCTTTCCACCGAGCGCGTCATTGTCTGCCCTGCTTTCCCCCTTGCCAGACCCGCTGCTGGCTGCCGAAATCCGGCGCTGGGGACACAGTCTTGCCTCAAACCCGTTAAACTTCGCTAAAGCTGATCCGGAAATTCCCAGCGAAGTTGCAGTGCTTGCGTCCGGCAGCGGCAACCCGCGAAGAAGAGCGCAATAAAAAACCCGCCTCGGGGGAGGCGGGTTTCGTGGACAAGATTGAAGCTTATTCGGAAGCTTCGCCTTCCGTCTGTTCTTCTTCCCCGACGCCGGCCGCAGGAGCGACGATTGTCGCGATCGTGAAGTCGCGGTCGGTGATGACCGGCTTGACGCCCTTCGGCAGGGTGACATGCGAGATGTGGAGGCTGGCGCCGATCTTATGTCCAGCGAGATCGACGGTGATGAATTCCGGGATCTCGTTGGCCGGGCAGTGGAATTCCACCGTGTGGCGAACGACGTTCAGGACGCCGCCGATCTTGATGCCGGACTTTTCTTCGTTGATGAAGTGAACCGGAACGTCAACGGTGACTTCCGTATCCTTCGAGACGCGCAGGAAGTCGACATGCATCGTGAAGTCGCGGACCGGGTCCAGCTGGTAGTCCTTCGGGAGGACCTGGATCTTCTTGCCGTCGACTTCGATCGTCGCGATGGTTGTCATGAAACCACCGGCATGGATGCGCTTGGTGACTTCGTTGGTCGAGAGTGCGATGGCAAGCGGGGGCTGCTTGTCGCCATAGATGACGGCGGGAATGAAACCGTTGCGGCGAAGTTCACG
>JAEWKX010000120.1 GCA_023393575.1 Pseudomonadota bacterium | reverse complement strand
GGAATCCTGAATCAGGTTGGATGCGACACGCTTTAGAAGGCCTTCGGCAGCCCGGCCTGTTTCAGGGTTTCGTTCACGGTGGCGTGACTTAACCCCGTGATCCACTGTGAAGTGGCGGTTGGTGATAGGGCTGAACCAGATCTCGTGATCGCCCTTCCCGGCGCGGACGAACCTACAGCCTGCCGCCGTCAGCAACTCCTTCAGTGGGCGAAGATAGCCACCCAAGGCTCAGAACCGTGGGTTGGGCACTTTGGCCAAATGCTCAGACATGATGTGAACTGGAATCTCGGGCAGGTCGAATGCCTGGCCGTTCAGTTCCAGCAGATCGCCGATGGCGGCAACCACTTTCCGTTCCAGGCTTTCGAGCGTCGCGGCCTCGCCGGCGAGGCCATCGATGTCCTTGCTTGAGGCAATCCAGACCTCGGCCTCTTCGTCCCAGTTCGCCCGGACGATAATCGAAGAATGCTTCATGGCTTTTCCTACGGACATCTTCAGTGCCGGTTCTAGCACAGAAGGGCATCGCTGGGAAATTCCGATTGCCTCCCCCTCCGGGGAGGGAGAGGCAATCCAAAGGCATTACCAGGACGGAATGACCGCGCCCTTGTATTCCTCGTTGATGAAGGCCTTGATGCTTTCGTCGTGATAGGCCTCGACCAGCGTCTTGACCCACGGCGCATCCTTGTCCTCGGAACGGACGGCGATCACGTTCGCATAGGGGCTTTCCTTGCCTTCGATGGCGATGGAATCGGTGTTCGGGTTGAGGCCGGCGTCGAGCGCGTAGTTGGTGTTGATCACCGATGCGGCCGTGTCGTCGAGCGAGCGCGGCAGTTGAGCGGCGTCCAGCTCGGAGAACTGGATGTTCTTCGGGTTCTCGGTCACGTCGACCGGCGTCGCCTTGAGGCCGGCTTCCGGATTGACCTTGATGAGGCCGTGTGCCTGCAGAACGAGGAGCGCGCGACCGCCATTGGTCGGATCGTTCGGGATGCCGACGATCGCGCCGTCTTCCAGCTCGTCGAGGCTCTTCACCGTCTTGGAATAGACGCCCATCGGCGTGGTGATGGTCTTCGCGACGCTCTCGATCTTGAAGCCGCGGTCTGCGATCTGGTTGTCGAGGTAGGGCTGGTGCTGGAAGGAATTGGCGTTGAGGTCGCCGTCGTTCAGAGCCTGGTTGGGCACCACGTAGTCGGAGAACTCGATGATATCGATGTTCAGGCCCTTGGTGGCGGCAACTTCCTTGACCTTCTCCATGATCTCCGCGTGTTCGCCGACGGAAACGCCGACCTTGATGTCTTCGGCGAGCGCCGTGCCGGCGGAAAGTGCAGCCGCGAATGCGGCGAGGAGAGCGAGTTTCTTCATCTGGATGACTCCTTTGCTTGGGAAGAAGAGGATCAGTTCTTGCGGGTCCGCTTGTCGAAGCGGCGGGCGAGCGCGTCGCCGGCGCTCTGGATCGCCTGCACCAGAACGATCAGAACGACGACGACGGCGAGCATGACTTCCGGCATGAAGCGCTGATAGCCGTATCGGATGCCGAGGTCGCCGAGGCCGCCGCCGCCGACGGCGCCGACCATGGCGGAATAGCCGACGAGGCTGACAAGCGTCAGCGTGAGCGCCAGCACGATGCTCGGCAGCGCCTCCGGCAGGAGCACCTTGGTGACGATCTGCAGCGGTGAGGCACCCATGGCGCGGGCCGCTTCGATCAACCCCCTGTCGACCTCGCGGATGGAGGATTCGATCAGCCGGGCGATGAACGGGATGGTGGCGATGGTCAGCGGCACGATTGCTGCCGTCGTGCCGATCGAAGTGCCGGCGATCAGCCGGGTGAAGGGAATGATCGCGACCACCAGGATGATGAAGGGCGTCGAACGCGTCGCGTTGACGATCGCGCCGACGACCCGATTCACCAGCGGTGCTGGGAAGAGTTCGCCGCGATTGCTGGTCGCCAGGAAGACGCCGATCGGCAGGCCGATGAACGTTCCGACGAGGCCGGAGACGATTACCATCTGCACCGTCTGCAGGAGCGATTTCCACAGGAGCGAGAAGAGCATGTCAGGCGCCATAGCCGAGCACCTCCGTGGCAAGTCCGGTCTCGGCGTAGAAGCGGGCCGCCCGCTCCAGCGTCGCGGGATCGGCCGGATAGGAAACCACCAGCGAGCCGTAGGGTTCGCCGGCGATCTCGTCGATCGCGCCGGCCAGGATATTGACGTCGGGGCCGATCTCGGCGACCAGCCGCGCCGTCAGCGGCTGGAAGGCCGTCTCGCCGAAGAAGATCAGCCGCACCAGCGCCCGGTCGCCCGGCGCCGGCTCGCGCTTGAGATCGGAGCTGATCCATTCCGGCAGCCTGGCGCCGACGGCCGCCGACAGCAGCACCCGCGTCGTCTCGTGCTTCGGCGCGGTGAAGACGTCGAAGGTGCGTCCGTTCTCGACGATCCGTCCCTTGTCGATCACCGCGACCTGCGACGCGATGGTCTTCACCACCTCCATCTCGTGGGTGATGAGCAGCACGGTCAGGCCGAGGTCGCGGTTGATGGTCTTCAGCAGTTCGAGGATGGATTGCGTGGTCTCCGGATCGAGCGCCGAGGTCGCCTCGTCCGAAAGCAGCAGCTTCGGCTCGGTTGCGAGCGCACGGGCGATGCCGATGCGCTGCTTCTGTCCACCGGAAAGCTCGGACGGGTAACGGCTCGTCTTGTCGCCGAGGCCGACCAGATCGAGGAGCGGCGCGACGCGTTCACGGATCGCCGTCTTGTCCATGCCGGCAATCTCCAGCGGCAGCGCGACATTGTCGAACGCTGTGCGCGAGGAGAGGAGGTTGAAGTGCTGGAAGATCATCCCGACCTGGCGGCGCAGGTCACGAAGCCCGCCTTCGCCAAGCGCGCCGACCTCCACGCCGTCGACGACGACGCGGCCGGACGTGGCCTTCTCCAACCCGTTGACGAGGCGGATCAGCGTCGATTTGCCCGCCCCCGACCGGCCGATGATGCCGGTGATGGCGCCGCGGGGAACGGTCAGATCGACACCGTCGAGAGCCGTGAAGACCGGCTGGTCGCCGGTGCCGCCGAAGCGTTTGGTGGTCTGCTCGAACGCCACCATCGTGCCGGCGGGTCCGGCGATTGGCGCAGTATTTCCATTGGACATTTGGATGCTCACCGAATTGAAGTCTCGGATGTCAGGCGCCCTGACTAATGCAGATCAGGCTGCAGCGCCACACATTCGCATGAAACAGACATTTCGGGACATTCCTACCGTTTCCTTGCCGCCGGCCTCAACCGTGCCTGTGGCGATTTGATGCCCTGTTCGCAGAGAAAAGGAGAGGAATGGAATTCCCCGGAAGCCGCCCGCCGGGGAAAACTTGAGCGCGATGCACGAACACCGTCAGCCGGCCCGATAATTTCCCTTCGGAAACTGCGATGCGAGTTCACGGTACCACCTGCCGCTCTTCTTGACGGTGCGAACCTGCGTCTCGTAGTCGACGTGGACGAGGCCGAAACGCATCTGGTAGCCTTTCGCCCACTCGAAATTGTCCATCAGGCTCCAGGCGAAATAGCCGCGCAGCGGAAACCCGTCGGCGATCAGACCGGCACAGACCGACAGGTGGTCGGCATAGTAGTCGAGGCGTGGCTGGTCGTCGACCTCACCGTCCACGCCGACACCCATGTTATAGGCGGCGCCGTTCTCGGTGATGTACATTTCGGGGAGGTCGTAGCGCCGGTAAAGATCTTCGACCAGCAGCTTCAGGGCCGGTGAATAGATTTCCCAGCCGATATCGGTCCTGTTCTCGCTTGCGGCAGGCCCATCCATGGTCCACGGAAACTCTCCCCGGCGTTCGGTGTCGTCTGCGACGCGCATGGGCGTATAGTAGTTGAGCCCCCACCAGTCGAGCTTGCCGCTGATCGTGGCGAGATCGCCCTTCTCGACCGCCGGCATCCGACCACCCAGTGCTTCCATGAGTGCAGGCGGATATTCGCCCTTGAACACCGGCCCGAAGAAGGCGCCATTGTGGAAATCGAACGCGCGTTCCGCCGCTCCCCTGTCCCCGGCACGATCGGAGCCCGGGATAACGGAATGGGCATTCAGCACCAGCCCGACGGGCACGTTCGGGCCGACTTCCCGGATGGCCTCGACGCCCAGACCATGGGCAAGGTTGGTGTAGTGCATCGCGTGAAGCGCGGCTTCCATGTTGCGCTCGCCCGGTGCGTGCTCGCCATAGAGGTGGCTGAGCCAGACCGAACACCAGGGCTCGTTGAAGGTCGCGACCGCATCCAGCCGGTCGCCAAGCCGCGCCATCACCACCTTGGCATAGCGCTGGAACGCATAGGCGGTCGAGCGCGCCGTCCAGCCGCCATCGCCCATCAGCGAAAGCGGCAGGTCCCAGTGATAGAGGGTCGCGAAGGTCCTGATACCCCGTGACCTGCAGCCGTCGACGAGGCGATCGTAGAAATCGAGCCCCCTCTCGTTCACCCGCCCAATACCATCGGGAACGATCCGCGGCCAGGCGATGGAGAAGCGGTAGGCCGAGACACCCATCTCCTTGATGAGATCGAGGTCTTCCTCCAGCCGGTGGTAATGGTCGCAGGCGACATCGCCGTTATCGCGATTAATGACCCGTCCCGGCATTTTGGAGAACGCATCCCAGATGGAAGGCTTGCGCCCGTCCTCCTTCGCCGCCCCCTCTATCTGGAAGGCGGCGGTGGCGACGCCGAAGGTGAAGTCGCCGGGGAAACGGGCTGCAAGGGTCTTGGGATCGGTCATGGAAGGCGGCTGCATCTCTTGGGACATAAGATTGTTGGCCGCGGTTTATTGAAGGGACGAGATGATGTACAGATCAAACTGCAACGTTGCAGACACCGCGCCTCTACCCGTCGAAATGAGAGGGCGTTGCGGGGCCCTCTCCGACGATACGATCAGACCTTCACCCAGGATCCGTTCTTCTTCGATGAGGCGACGCAGGCCTCGACAAACGCGACACCCTTCACGCCGTCGTCGACGGTGGGATAGATCACCTCGCTGTCTACCTTGGCACCCTTCTTCGCTGCATTGATGGCCCGTGCCGCTTCCGTATAGATGGTCGCGAAGGCTTCGAGATAGCCTTCCGGATGCCCGGAGGGGATGCGCGACACACGACCGGCAGCCGCTCCCGCTCCGGCTCCGTTGCGGGTAATCAGCCGCTTCGGCTCACCGAAGGGCGTGAACCAGAGGTAGTTCGGATCGGCCTGCGTCCACTCGATCCCGCCCTTCGTGCCATAGACGCGGATCTTCAGCCCGTTTTCGTGGCCAGGCGCCACCTGGCTGCACCAGAGCATACCTTTGGCTCCCCCTTCGAAGCGAAGCAGGACATGGGCGTTGTCATCAAGTCGCCGGCCCTCGACGAAACTATCGAGATCGGCCGCCAGGCTTTCGAGCGTCAGCCCGGTGATGAAGCAGGCCAGGTTGTAGGCATGCGTGCCGATATCGCCGGTGGAGCCGCCAGCGCCGGACTGCGCCGGATCGGTGCGCCAGACGGCCTGCTTGGCGCCGGTCTGCTCGACGGCCTCCGTCAGCCAGTCTTGCGGATACTCCACCTGCACGACCCGCAGCGTGCCGAGGTCGCCGTTCTCCACCATCTCGCGGGCCTGCCGCACCATCGGATAGCCGGTATAGTTGTGGGTCAGGATGAACAGCGCGTCGCTCTCGTCCGCCACCTTCTTGAGCTTCCGGGCGTCGGCCAGGTTCGAGGTCAGCGGCTTGTCGCAGATGACGTGGATGCCGCGGCGCAGGAACTCCTTGGCCGCCTCGTAATGCACGTGGTTCGGCGTGACGATCGACACCGCCTCGATGCCGTTCTTCAGCCGCGCTTCGCGGATCGCCATCTCCTTGTAGGAGCCGTAGGTACGGGCCGGGTCGAGGCCGAGATCGCGGCCCGACTGCATCGCCTTCTCCGGCGTGGAGGAGAGAGCCCCTGCGACCAGCTCGAACTGATCGTCCAGCCGTGCTGCCATGCGGTGAACCGCGCCGATGAAGGCCCCGGCACCGCCGCCCACCATGCCGAGCCGGATGCGCGGCTCACGTGCCTGTTCGTCCTTGCCTTCGATAGCCATGTCGTCTCCCCTACCAGGTGTTGTCGTTTTTCCCGCAAGGCGAGAAGTTATGAATTTCCCGCCGCCTTGCGCGGACGGCCGCCTTTCGCACCATTGGCGCGGCTTGCGGCTGCCTTGGCCGCCGATCTCGACTGTCCGCCCCTGCGTTGCGCCTCCATAAAACTTCGGCTGCCGAAGATGCCGCTCATCAGACCGGATATGGAATAATCGACGTCGAGGCTCTCCCAGTGCAGGCCTGTTTCTCCAAGCAGTTCAACCTCGCTCAACTGCTCGTCCGTTGCCTGGGATAATCCTTCCAGCAAACGCGCCGGCACCATGAAGGCCGCACTATTGGCAAAATCCACCACGATGCGGCCGGAAGCAACATCGAAGCGCGCGGCAACCGGCCTTGATCTCTGCGCACGCTCATCCTCCCAGCGCCGCCTGGCTTGGGCGAGTTCCGCGTCCGTCACGTCAACCATGGTATTTTCTCCACGTCTCCAGAAGGAGCTCCCGG
Source organism: Pseudomonadota bacterium (assembly GCA_023393575.1). Taxonomy (GTDB): domain Bacteria; phylum Pseudomonadota; class Alphaproteobacteria; order Rhizobiales; family Rhizobiaceae; genus Neorhizobium. The sequence continues at coordinate 1,405 of JAEWKX010000120.1, read as the reverse complement.
TTTGCATCGAGGATGGCAACGGCTCGCCGCACATCCCTGTCCGACATGCCGCCTTGGGTCAGGACCTTCAGCGTCACAACGTCGATCCGCGCTTCTCCGTCCCCATAGACATGCACATGAGGCGGCTCGTGATCCGCCGTGTAGATGACGAAACGCAATCCATGTTGCCGCAGGACCGTGATCATACCAATAACCTAACTTGTTAGGTATCTCAAGATTATCCGACTGCGGCGAACTCCCTTCTTCCATCTCCAACATCCTTCCCAGCGGGCAGGGAAAGGCCTGGCCGAAGCAAACTCATCCTCCGCTTAGGAAAGCCCCAGCATCCGCCGGTTCGCCGCCTCGTCCGTACCGCCGGCGGCGAAATCGTCGAAGGCCTTTTCGGTAACCCGGATGATGTGGTGCCTGACGAAGTCCGCACCTTCGCGTGCCCCGTCCTCGGAATTCTTCAGTGCGCATTCCCACTCGACCACGGCCCAGCCGTCGAAGTCGTTGGCGGTGAGCTTGGAGAAGACGGCGCCGAAATCCACCTGGCCGTCGCCGAGCGAGCGGAAGCGGCCGGCGCGCTGCACCCAGCCCTGGTAGCCGCCATAGACTCCCTGTCGCCCGGTTGGATTGAACTCCGCGTCCTTGACGTGGAACATCTTGATCCGGTCCTTGTAGATGTCGATGTTGTCGAGATAGTCGAGGCACTGCAGCACGTAGTGCGACGGGTCGTAGAGCATGTTGGCCCGGCGGTGATTCTTCACCCGCTCCAGGAACATCTCGAAGGTTACCCCGTCGTGCAGGGCCTCGCCCGGATGGATCTCGTAGCAGACGTCGACGCCGCACTCCTCGGCATGGTCGAGGATCGGCGTCCAGCGCTTCGCCAGTTCATCGAATGCGGTCTCGACCAGACCGGCGGGACGCTGCGGCCAGGGATAGATGAAGGGCCAGGCAAGCGCGCCGGAGAAGGTCGCGTGCGCCTTGATGCCGAGGTTCTTCGATGCCGCCAGCGCCATCTTCACCTGGTTGACCGCCCATTCCTGGCGCGCCTTCGGATTGCCCCGGACTTCCGGAACGGCAAAGCCATCGAAGGCTTCGTCGTAAGCCGGGTGAACGGCCACGAGTTGGCCCTGCAGGAGGGTGGAAAGTTCCGTTACCTCGATGCCGTTCTGACGTGCAACGCCAGCGAACTCGTCGCAATAATCCTTCGATTCCGCCGCCCGCCTCAGGTCGATCAGCTGTCCGGCCCAGGTCGGCACCTGCACGCCGACATAACCCTTGTCCGCCGCCCATTTGGTGATCGCGTCCCAGGAGTTGAAGGGTGCGGCATCACCTGCGAACTGGCCGAGAAAGATGGCCGGTCCCTTGATGGTCTTCATGAGATTGCTCCTTCGATGGTCTCTGTGTGTAGCGGACATGA
>JAEWKX010000073.1 GCA_023393575.1 Pseudomonadota bacterium | reverse complement strand
GTCACGGCCCACCTGCGTGTCGCCGTTCGCCGAAATGGTGCCGACCTGTGCAACTTCTTCCGAGGTCGAGATCTTCTTGGCCTTGGGCTGGAGATCCTTCACCACTTCGTTGACGGCGAGGTCGATACCGCGCTTCAGGTCCATCGGGTTCATGCCGGCTGCAACGGCCTTGTTGCCTTCGCGAACGATGGCCTGGGCAAGAACGGTAGCAGTCGTGGTGCCGTCGCCGGCGATGTCGTTGGTCTTCGAAGCAACTTCGCGGACCATCTGTGCGCCCATGTTCTCGAACTTGTCTTCAAGTTCGATTTCCTTGGCGACAGATACACCGTCCTTGGTGATGCGCGGAGCGCCGAAGGACTTGTCGATGATGACGTTGCGACCCTTCGGGCCGAGCGTGACCTTCACTGCGTCAGCGAGAACGTCGACGCCGTGAAGCATCTTTTCGCGCGCGGTGCGGCCAAACTTGATTTCTTTAGCTGCCATTTTGAAAACTCCTGAAAAGGGGTGTCAGCGTGTATTCGGAATAGGCGGAAGGCTGTGAAATCAGCCGATGATGCCCATGATGTCGGCTTCCTTCATGATCAGGAGGTCGACGCCATCGAGCTTGACTTCGGTACCGGACCACTTGCCGAAGAGAACGCGGTCGCCGACCTTGACGTCGAGCGCAACCTGCTTGCCGCTGTCGTCGCGGGCGCCCGGGCCGACAGCGATAACCTCGCCTTCAGCCGGCTTCTCCTTGGCGGTGTCCGGGATGATGATGCCACCCTTGGTCTTCTCTTCGGACTCGACGCGACGAACGACGACGCGGTCGTGCAGGGGGCGGAAATTGGTGCTTGCCATTGTCTAATCCCTCGATCAAATGACATGGACAGGTCTGCGGACCCGTATCTGGTTGCTAGCACTCACTAGAGGAGAGTGCTAGCTGGCGTCGAGATAAGCTCGGCTTGAATGAGAGTCAAGAACGAGCTGGATCGAAATTTCCAGCAATCTCGTTCGATGTTGCCATGTCCCTGGAAGGCAGGAAAAGCCTTGCCATCCTGCACCAGCTTTGCAATGTCAGCGCCGGTTCAGATATCGGTTCGGGAAAAGACATGGCCAAGCGCATCAGCAGTCTCACAGAGATTACCGGCAGTTACGACGTGGTTCTGTCGGATGTCTGGGGCGTGGTCCACAATGGCGTCGATGCCTTCCCGGATGCCTGCAAGGCGCTGGCCGACGCACGAGTGGCAGGGACGACCGTCGTTCTGATCACCAATTCCCCGCGGCCTTCGCCCGGCGTGATCTCCCAGCTTCGGCTGCTAGGCGTTCCCGACAGTTCCTATGACGGCATCGTCACCTCGGGTGACGTGACGCGCCACCTGATCGCTGAAGGCCCGCGGAAGGTTTTCCTGCTGGGCCCGGAACGCGACATGCCGCTATTAGACGGCCTGGATGTCGAGGTGGTCGGCGCGGATGAGGCAGACGCCATCGTCTGCACCGGTTTCTTCGATGACGAGAAGGAGGTGCCGGAAGATTATCACGAAATGCTCGTCGCCTTCCAGAAGCGCGATGTTCCCTTCATCTGCGCCAATCCGGATCTGGTGGTCGAACGCGGACACCGCATCATTCCCTGTGCTGGGGCCGTTGCCGCCTATTACGAGGATCTCGGCGGCAAGAGCCGCATTGCCGGCAAGCCGCACACCCCGATCTACGAGGAAGCGCTTGCTTTCGCCCGCCAGACGCGCGGCGAACTTGCCCGGGAGCGCGTTCTGGCAATTGGCGACGGCATGCCGACAGATGTCCGCGGCGCCATCAGCCAGGATCTCGATCTGCTTTACATCAGCGCCGGCATTCACGTGAACGAATACACGGTGAATGGCCAGATCGACGAGGCGGTGATGAATGCCTGGCTGAAGCGCGAAGGGGCGACGCCTAAATGGTGGATGCCGCGGCTCGCCTAGGAAAACACGCCGATGACCGTCTTCTACCGCAACGAGAAGAAGGAGCCGCTGCCGCCAACCCTCAAGGGCGGCGTTGTGGCGATCGGCAACTTCGATGGTGTCCATCGCGGCCATCGCAGCGTGTTGGAGCGTGCGTTGCAGCTTTCGCGGGCTCGCGACGTTCCGGCGCTCGTGCTGACCTTCGAGCCGCACCCTCGCACCGTCTTCCGCCCCGACAACCCCGTCTGCCGACTGACGCCGGCCCCGCTCAAGGCGCGGCTGCTGGAGGCGATAGGCTTCCGCTGCGTCATCGAGTATCCGTTCGACCGGGAGTTCTCGCAGCGTTCCGCCGAGGAATTCGTCCAGACCGTGCTCGTTGACTGGTTGCAAGCCAGCGCCGTCGTCACAGGCTTCGACTTCCATTTCGGCAAGGGCCGTGAAGGTGGGCCGGCCTATCTGATGGCCGCGGGTGAACGACATGGCTTCGGTGTGAGCCTGGTCGACGCCTTCCGCGACGAGAATGCCGAGGTTATTTCCTCAAGTCGCATTCGGGCGCTGCTGGCGGAGGGTGATGTTGCCGCGGCTGCTGGCCTGCTCGGCTACCGCTTCACGGTGGAGGGTGAGGTTGTCGGCGGTGAGAAACTCGGCCGCACGCTCGGCTATCCGACCGCCAACATGATGTTACCGCCCGAGATGGAACTGAAGCCCGGCATTTATGCGGTGCGCTTCCGCAAGACAGACGGCATTCTCCACGATGGCGTCGCGAGCTATGGCCGCCGCCCGACGGTGACGGAGAATGGCGCACCGCTGCTCGAAACCTATCTCTTCGACTTCACCGGCGACCTCTATGGCCAGACCTGCTCCGTCTCCTTCTTTGGCCATCTGCGCGACGAGGTGAAATTCGACGGACTGGAGCCGCTGGTCGAGCAGATGAAACGCGACGAGGAGGAGGCGAGGGTGCTCCTCTCCGGCGTGCGGCCGCTGGGCGAATTAGACGCGAAGATCGCTTTCGAACGCGGCTCGTCGTGATCCTGACGCGTAGGCAGGAGGTGGCGGGGCGAACTTGACCTTGCGGCCTTTTTGGGAGCCTAGTCGGTAGTCCCAACAATACAGCACGAAAGTCGACCATGATGGCCAATCCGCCGCGCCGCCCGCAGAATCCGATGGATGCCGCCGAGGCACTATTCAGGAAGCCGGTGAGCAAGCCCGCCGCGCCGGCGGTGGAAAGACGCGCCTTGCCGGAGGCGAAGGAACTCGTCACGATCAAGCTGGACAGCGCAGTGATCGAGCATTTCCAGAAGGACGGGCCGGGGTGGCAGGACCGGATCAACGAGGTTCTTCGTGCCGCCGTCGCGATAGACACCGGCGAATAGACGCGGCTTCTCCACGTTGCGCTAGGCCTCTTTCTTTTGAGGCCAAAAACCCCTAAGGAACGCGGCACCATGACATATCCTTCGGTGGCCCGGATCATTCGAATTATCGGCCCGGCCTTTCCGGCAGCTTGAAAAGCAGCGGAAAGGTCCGGGTTTCTTGGCGCCTGGATATCTCCTTGCGCGCTTGCCGCCACTCCATGACACAATTCCGCGCGACCACGCCGGTCGCCTCTTCCGATGGCTGATCCATGACCGATACCGCAGACAAGCTCGACTATTCCAAGACCCTCTACCTGCCCGTGACCGAGTTCCCGATGCGCGCCGGACTGCCGCAGAAGGAACCGGAACTTGTTAAGCGCTGGCAGCAGATGGATCTCTACAAGAAGCTCCGCGCCTCCGCCGCCGGTCGGGAGAAGTTCGTGCTGCATGACGGCCCGCCCTATGCCAACGGCAACATCCATATCGGCCACGCGCTGAACAAGATCCTGAAGGACGTCATCACCCGCTCCTTCCAGATGCGCGGCTACGATTCCAACTATGTCCCCGGCTGGGACTGCCACGGACTGCCGATCGAATGGAAGATCGAGGAGAAGTACCGCGAGAAGGGCAAGAACAAGGACGAGGTTCCGGTCAACGAGTTCCGCCAGGAATGCCGCGAATTCGCGGCGCATTGGATCAAGGTGCAGTCGGAGGAGTTCAAGC
>JAEWKX010000366.1 GCA_023393575.1 Pseudomonadota bacterium | reverse complement strand
ACCGTCATCGGATAATAGGTGCCGCCCTTCGCCGTCGCATCATTGGCGACGATCATCACCTCGCGCCCTTCCACCCGGCCGATGCCCGTGACGATGCCGGCCGAGGGGCTCGCACCGCCGTAAAGGCCGTGTGCGGCGGTCGTGCCGATCTCGAGGAAGGGCGAACCATGGTCGAGCAGCCGGGCGACCCGGTCGCGGGGCAGGAGCTTGCCCCGCCTGACGTGCCGCACCCGCGCCTCATCCCCACCCCCGGCCTCGGCCAGGACGACGGCTGCCTCGACCTCGGCGAGCTTCGCCTGCATGGCGGCGCGGTTGGCTTCCGCCACCTCGCCTTTCGGGTTGAACTGCGAGCGGATGACCGCCATCAGGCCGTCTCCCGGAAGAGCTCGCGGCCGATCAGCATGCGGCGGATCTCGGAGGTGCCAGCCCCGATCTCCATCAGCTTCGCATCCCGCAGCAGGCGTCCTGTCGGATTGTCGTTGATATAGCCGTTGCCGCCGAGAACCTGGATTGCCTGCAGCGCCTGCTGGGTCGCCTGCTCGGAGGCGTAGAGGCAGCAGGCGGCGGCATCCTGTCTCGTGACCTCGCCGCGATCACAGGCGGTGGCGACGGCATAGACGTAGGCACGGGCGGAATTCATCGCCGTGTACATGTCCGCGATCTTCGCCTGGATCAGTTGGAACTCGCCGATCGGTTGGCCGAACTGCCTGCGTTCGTGGACATAGGGCATCACCACGTCGAGGCATGCATGCATGATGCCGATACCGATGCCGGCCAGCACGACGCGCTCGTAATCGAGCCCCGACATCAGGACACGGACCCCGCCGCCCACCGAGCCCATGACGTTCTCCGCCGGGACTTCACAGTCGGAGAAGACGAGCTCGCAGGTATTGGAACCGCGCATGCCGAGCTTGTCGAGCTTTTGCGCAGTCGAGAAGCCGCTGAAGCCCTTCTCGATCAGGAAGGCCGTAATGCCCCTCGCGCCAGCTGCCGGATCCGTCTTCGCATAGACGACGAGCACATCGGCATCGGGACCGTTGGTGATCCACATCTTGCCGCCGTTCAAGACGTAGCGGTCGCCGCGCTTCTCCGCCCGCAGCGTCTTGGAGACGACGTCCGACCCGGCCCCCGGCTCCGACATGGCGAGCGCACCGACGTGTTCGCCCGAGCAGAGGTTCGGCAGGTAGCGCGCCTTCTGGTCCGGCGAGGCGTTCCGGTCGATCTGGTTGACGCAGAGGTTGGAATGGGCACCGTAGCTCAGGGCCGTCGAGGCCGAGGCGCGGGCTATCTCCTCTACCGAAACCACATGGGCCAGGTAACCCATGCCCGAGCCCCCGAATTCCGGATCCGCGGTGATGCCAAGCAGGCCGAGCGATCCGAGTTCCGGCCAGAGATCGCGCGGGAACTCGTTGCTGCGATCGATCGTTTCGGCGCGGGGGGCAAGTTGGTCCCGCGCGAAGCGCCGCACGGTTTCGCGAACCGCCTCGACCTCCTCGCCAAGTGCGAACTTCATCGATGCATGGAACACCGGTCTCCTCCCAGGCGTGCCTACTCTTGGGTAGAGGTTGTGGAGCACCGGCCGTGCGGCGTCAATCGCCATGGAGGAGATCGCAAGATACGGTCTCCCAAGAAGGGCGCCATGAAAAAAGATTACCTATTTCGGCAGATGGAGAGGGTTGATCCCCGGTATCCAGTCGGTGCTGGGCAGGTGCGTGCCGGAATAGGAGAGGCCGCTTTCCGTCTTGCAGTGATAGACGCGGCGGGGCGCGGTGTCGCCGTAAAGAATATCGTAGCGGCCGCGGCCGATGTAGACATTCTCGATACTCGTGGTGCAGGTATAGCTGTTGCGGCGGACACGCTCCTGCTCGGGCACCACCCCGGGTAGATCCTGATATGCGGTCGGCGGCGTCCGGCGGAACTCGTCATCGGCGGAGGCTCTTGCCGGCACCAGGGCGGCAAGGCATATGGCAACCAGCATCAGAAGCGGCAATATCCACGCGCGTTTCAGCATCTTCATCCCCGATTCGGCTCAAGGATAAGTGCTTCCGGCCATCGTTACCATGGTGGGCGGTCTACGTTTTCGTGATCGTTCAGAGCCGCCGGAACCCGGTCGGCCGGCTGTAGAGCCAGCCGATCCGTTCGACCGCGGCCTCGAAATTCTCCCGCGCCACGGTCATGGTATGGCCGTTGGCATGGAGAAGCGTCCGCTCATCCTCCATGATGCCGACATGGCCTTTCCAGAAGACCAGATCGCCGCGGCGAAGCTCGTCCCGGCCGATCTCCGAGCCTATTCCCGCTTGCATGTCGGAATCACGCGGGGCCGCCTGTCCTGCCATCATCAGGGACAGTTGCACGAGGGCGGAGCAGTCGATGCCGAAGCCCGACCGGCCTCCCCAGAGATAGGGCGTTTCCAGAAAGCGGACAGCGACCTCCACGTAATCCTCCGTCAGCCGCTCCCCCAGGGGAAAGCAGTGGGAGGCGACGAGCGCCGTACCGTCGTCCAGGGTCAGGTAGCGCGTGCCGCGGGTTTCCGCCTCGCCGGTGACCCGGATTCGGCTTCCCATCGACAGTGCCCACGCAGGCGGCCTTCGCAATTCGGCCTCCGGATAGCGGAAGGTGCGCTGGACGCAGACAACATGGGTGGCGATTTCAGGCTCGGCGAGTTGCGTTTCAGGCAGATAGCCGACATAGCCGTCCTGCTGGGCCTGGATCCCGGCCCCGCCATCCTTCCGGTGGAAGCCCCGGACCGACTCGCCGAGCAGCAGTT
>JAEWKX010000352.1 GCA_023393575.1 Pseudomonadota bacterium | reverse complement strand
ACATACACATAGACGACGGTCACGGCGTCGCCATCGGAAAAGGCGGAGAAGTAGCCCTTCAGGATATGGTCCGTGCTGCTGTCGCCGGATGCCCGGATCGAGAGGCCGCTTGCGCGGGCTTGGGCGCCGAGCCTGCGGGAGAGGGGAGTAACGGCCTGCACCGGCGCGCCGATGATGGGCAGGAAGCGGATCGTTCCTTGTGCCGCAGCTTCGTCCGTGGGTGAAGGCTGCGAGGAGGAGGGGGGCGTTCCGGGAGATGCCTGTGCTTGCGGGGCTTGCGAGGACGATCCCGGAGGAGGAGGAGACGCGCTGCCCGATTCCAGCGCCCGGGCCTGCGCCTCCAGCGTGTTCTGCGGTGCTCTCCGGCGGTCCGCCTGATGCTGCGGATAGGAGGGATAGGTCTGTGGATCGGCCGATCGTGCCAGCCGGCTCGCCTCGTCCTGCGTCACGGGGCTGGAGGGACGAAGTCCGCCACCGACCTCGGCCCGGGGCGTCAGCGCATCGGTGGTGTTGCAGGCCGACAGCAGCGCTGCAGTTACGGCAAGCAATGCCGTCGCCCCGGATTTCCGCATGCCCGCCTCCGTACCTCAGTCCGCCGACGCGAACTTAGGGGGCGAGACTCGCGGGTGTCAAATCGCACCTGTGGATGCCTACCTCTGGATCAGGTCCAACGGGTGGCGGGACAGCGCCTGCGGCGCGTCGTCCGTGGTAAGGTAGGTGTGTCCCAGGGTCATCGCTGTTCCGGCCTCGGAGTCCATGATGATCATGTGCGTGAACAGCGTCATGTTGGGCAGGATCTCCTGCGGGTTGCCGACATGGAACATCTGGTGTTCCATCCAGGACGGCGAGAAGCGGGCGCCCAGCGAATAGCCGCAGGCGTTCAGGCGATGACGGGTAAGTCCGCGTTCATCGAGAATACGCGCATGGGTGTCGAAGACGTCGCCGAACGTGTTTCCCGGCCGGAGCACGTCCTCGATCGCGGTGATGGCTTCGCGGCAGGCCTTGTAGAGTTCGCGGTGTCGGGCGCCGGGCTCACCGATCACGACGGTGCGCATCATAGCCGCATGATAATGGGCGCTGGCGCCGGCCCATTCCAGCGTGAGCTGGTCGTTGCCATCGAGGATCCTGCGGCCCGCCTTGTATCGGCAGAGCAAAGCATCCGCTCCCGACCCGATGATGAATTCGTTCGCCGGATAGTCGCCGCCGCCGCGGAAGACCGCACCCTGCATGGCAGCCAGGATATCGGCCTCGCTTCCACCGGCCCTGATCAGCGGCAGCGCGGCATCCAGCGCATCGTCGGCCAGTTCCGCCGCCCGCTTCGCATGGGCGACCTCGGCCGCGCTCTTCACGAGGCGCAGGCCGCTGACGACGTAGGAGGCGTCGATGATCTGCGCGAAGGACGCCAACTGGTTGTCGAGCAGGCGTGCCACGCGCCCCGTCATGCCGTGCGTATCGTACTCGACGCCGATGCGGGCGCCGAGCAGGTCCATGTCGCTCAACAGGTTCTTGAGATCGAGGGTCGGATCCGCGTTGACGCGATCCACCCAGACCACGACATTCTCGATGACCGACGTTTGGCGGGCCTGGCGAAGGTCCGCCGAGCGGGTCAGAAGCGCCATGCTGCCGTCCGCCTTCACGACGAGCGTCTGGAAGAAGCAGTAGCCGAAGGTGTCGTAACCGGTCAGCCAGTACATGCTCTCCTGTGCAAACAGCAGCAGCGCGTCCAGCTTTTCTTCCCGCATCTTCTCCAGAAGGCGTTCGAGGCGGCCGGTATATTCCTGCCGTTCGAAATGCAGAGCCATCTCAGTCCTCCATGATCGCGATTGCCGAAATCTGCCGCCCATAGTCCGGCTCCCCCCGATGGGTGGTGCGGCGATAGGAAAAGAACATTTCCTCATCCGGATAGGTATCAAGGCCCAGATGGGTGGCACGGATGCCCGCGTCCGTCAGTCGCCGGAGCGTCAGCGATTGCAGGTCGAAGTAGGCGTGGCCCCCTTTTTCCGAGGGAGAGAAGAACGCATCGTAGGCCGCGTCGAACGCCAGGAAGCGCTCGATGAATTCCGGCCCCACCTCATAGCTTCCGGGTCCGATGGACGGGCCGAGGCAGGCGACGATGGCGTCCCTGTCCGCCCCGAGGCTGACCATCGCCTCGATGGTGTTTTCCAACACGCCTGCCAGGGCGCCTTTCCAGCCCGCATGCGCTGCTCCCACTATCCCGTTGATGCCGTCGCAGAACAGGATCGGGCCACAGTCGGCCGCCAGCACGCCAAGGACGATACCCGGGGTGGCGGTGACGAGAGCGTCGGCCTTCGGCCGTTCGCCGGAATAGGCGCCGTCGATCACGACGACCTCCGGCGAATGCACCTGGTGGACGGTCGCCAACCGTTCCGCCGGCTGGCCGAACCAGGCCGCGACCCGCGACCGGTTCTCCTGAACCTTCTCCGCCTCGTCGTTCGAGCCGATGCCGACATTCAGCCCTGCATATATTCCGTCGGAAACCCCGCCCTGCCGGGTAAAGTAGCCATGCCGGATGCGCGGCCCGCCATGCTGGTTCAGCAGGGGGCTTTCGAGGGGAGTCGGCGAGGACTGGTCCTTCATCGGCGGGCGTATCTTTCGGGGCTGGAGGGGCGAGCCATCGGGCGGCGGCGCAGGCTGTGATGCTGCTGCTTCGTTTTCGCGCGGATGTTGCGCAAGCATGCCCTGCGTGTCAATCGCCGAGCAATCACGGCGTCCGGAAGGGTGCCAGGTCCAGGGAGGGATAGGAGACCGCCATGACCTTGAAGAGTTCTCCCATCTTGCCGGCTCCCTCGCCGGTGAGACGATCCACCGCGGCCTCGATGAGTTTCCGGTCGGCCGGCTCCTTGCCGCTCGCAAGTGCCGCGGCACGCTCGGCAAGTCCGAGGCCACGTAGAAAGTCGCCCTGCCTGAGACCGCCGTTGAGGTGAATTCCGGCCTCCAACGCCACTCGTGCCAAGTCCTCGAAATCCACGTGGCTGGTCAGGTCCGCTTCTCCGGGATGGGCCAGGGGTGGATCGAACTGATGGCGGTAGAGTGCCTGTAACGTATCGCCGAAGCCCGTGACCATATGGCCGTAATCGATGATGAGCGCAGTTCCCCCCGCGGCCTTCAGCCGATCGCAGAGGATCGCCATCATCGCCTGACGGGCCGGCGCCAGCTCGAAAATCGTGCCGTCCGGCACAGTGGACGCGGGAGAGGGGAGAAGTGCGGGATCGAGGCCGGCGGTGCCGAGCGCGAAGGCCAGGTTATCGTCGCCGTCGACGGCGATGACGCGCTCACGAAATCCGGCAGGCGACTTGACGAACTGTCGGATCGGAAGGGCGTCGAACAACTCGTTGGCGGCGATCAGAACCGGACCTTGCGGCACATCCTCCAGCCGGCCGTGCCAACTGATCTTGGTGGAATAAGCCTCGAGCGTCACCCGCTGCACGCCGCGAAGCCGGTCGCTCGTTTCCACCAGATGCACAGTCATGCCGTCGAAGAGCTCCGGAGCGATCCTCCTGACGACGCGCAGCATGTCGGCCATCATGGTGCCGCGGCCGGGGCCGATCTCGACCAGCCGAACGCCGGCGGGTGCGCCATGCTGCTGCCAGGCGTGCACCATGAAGATGCCGACAAGCTCGCCGAACAGCCGGCTGATTTCCGGCGCGGTGATGAAGTCGCC
>JAEWKX010000024.1 GCA_023393575.1 Pseudomonadota bacterium | reverse complement strand
CGGTCCTCCTGGCCCTTGCCGACAAGTTCCAGCTCGACCTTGCGGAGCTGTCGACCGGTGAATCGGACCGGCTTCTCTCGGCGCTCGCGGAGGCATTGTCCGACCCACTGTTCGACACCTACGCACCGAGCCTGCAGGAGTTGAAGCTGGTGACGCAGAACGCACCGGGACTGGCCCACGCGCTGATCAGCTGTCACCAGGCCTATCGACGCAACAGCGAGCAACTGGCGAGCCTGGACGACCGCCTCGGTCGCACCGCCGCGGTGGAGACGACGCCCTATGACGAGGTGCGCGACTTCTTTCATTTCGTCGACAATTATGTGCACGACCTCGATGCCGATGCGGAACGGCTGGCGGGCGAACTCGGCATCAGGGACGGCAGCCGCCATACGGTGCTTGCCGACCATCTCGAGCAGCGCCATGGCATCCGCATCGTGTATCAGCCGATGCGGGAGAATGCGCTGCGGCAGTTCGATTCCGCAAGCCGGGTACTGACCATCAACCCCTATGCGCCGGCACAGACGCGCGACTTCCAGGTCGCGGTTCAGATTGCCCAGATGCATGCGTCCGAGCGGATAGACGCCATCGCGAGGGGCGCCGGCTTCCGTACGGAGGAGGCGGTGGATGTCTGCCGCATCGGCCTGCACAACTATTTTGCCGGCGCACTGATCATGCCCTACCAGGCCTTCCTGCGCGCAGCGCGGGACCTGCGGCACGATGTCGAGCTGCTTGCGGCGCGCTTCGGCGCGTCCCTGGAACAGGTCTGCCACAGGCTGTCCACGCTGCAGCGGCCTGGGCAGAAAGGTGTGCCGATCTTCTTTGCCCGCATCGACCGGGCCGGTAACATCACCAAGCGCCACAGTGCCACAAAACTGCAATTCGCCCGCTTCGGCGCCGCCTGTCCCCTGTGGAATGCCCATCAGGCGTTCGAGGCTCCAGGCCGCATCATCCGGCAACTCGCGGAAACGCCGGACGGGATGCGCTATCTCTGCCTCGCGATCCAGGTCAACAAGGGATTGGGCGGCTTTCATTCCCGGCAGCCGAGCTATGCGCTGGCGCTCGGATGCGAGATTTCCTATGCGGAAGCTTTCATCTATGCCGACGACCTTAAACTGACGGAGCGGGCGAGCTTCGAGCCGATCGGCATCTCATGTCGCATCTGCGAGCGGGTCAACTGCGCGAGCCGCGCCGTTCCGCCGGTCCGCCGCAGGATTTCCGTTGATCCGGACCTGCGTGAAACCACACCTTATCGGATACGGTAGAATCGATCGAGAGCAGCATGTCTTTCGAGCCATGACGCTGGGTGCAAGGCCGCCGGTCCGGTGATGGAAAGGCGAGCCGTCGAACCACCGGGGAGACGGCTACCCGCGTCTGCATGGGACCAGGTATTCCGAAACGTCCTCGCATGGGTCGAGGCTCGGCCTCTGCAAGATAGACGGCCTTCCGCCGCGCCGATATCTTCGGGCCGACGCGGGTCCGCTCGAGACTTGTCGCGTCGAAAAAGGTGGACCTGAGCCCGCCGCTCATCGAATCTTGGGTTTTCCGACGCCATCGAGCGCAGGGCGAAGGGGGCGTCAAGCTGCAGATTCGGCTTCGGGCTTGCATGAAGGCCTGCCATTGCAGCCGGATCTGGTTCAAAAAAGCGCAACTGTCGAAAATTTTAATTGTCGGCTTAAGCAGATGCAGATCAGCATCGGCTAATACTGCTGCCATGGATGAGGGATCGCCCTCATGGCATCACGCCCCTGCCGCCGGATGAGCCGGTGAAAAGAAAACCGACCAGACAGGCAGGAAAGCACGATGTTCAGGAAGTTCGCATTCGCGTTCGCGGCCCTTGCCGCCATGGCAACCTCCGCGGATGCCATAAGCCTCGGTGCCGCGCGCGCCATCCGACCCCAGGGGTCAAGCTCGGTGGCAGCCCCCGCCGGCTACCAGATATTCTGCCTTCGCAACAGATCCGAATGCCGGGGCGGAGGTGCTGCGAAGCTGGCCTATACGGCCCGCACCGGGGCTCTCCTGCGCCAGGTGAACGACGCCGTCAACGGCGCCCTGCGCTACCGGCCGGAGCGAAACGAAGCGTGGCGTGTGGGCGGCTCCTCGGGTGACTGTGAGGATTATGCACTGACGAAGCGCAGCCGGCTTATTCGCGCGGGGCTGCCTGCCGGGGCGCTCCGGATCGCGACTGCCCGTACCCGCAGAGGGGAGCTTCATGCGGTCCTGATCGTCAAGACGGATAAGGGAGACCTGGTGCTGGACAATATCCGCAAGACGATCGTTTCGCGCGGGCAGTCAGGTTACCGGTATCTGAAGGTTGCAACCAGCAATCCCAAGATATGGCAGCCGGCCAATGCCGGCCGCGAGATCTGAGATCCAGGTGCGTTGGTAGAAACGGCAGCTTAGGACGGCGAGGCGAAAGTGGGTTCGGAGCCACCGCCGCCCTCGCTCGAGTCGCCATCGACCCCACCACCACCGAGGCCGCCGGCAGCAGTTCCTTCCACCGCGTCGGCGGCGGCAATCTCGATGGCGGCAGCCTGTTCGGGCGCTGCCGCCAGTGCGGCGGCAACGATTTCGTCGGCCGCCGCCGGATTGGCAAGAACCGCGGCCCGAACAATCGCCGGACATGCGCCGGAATCGGCCGCGCAGGCAGCACCCACTTCCGCTGGGGTCGTCTGGGCCAAAACGGCCTGGGGCATCGAAACACATGCAGCCAGGACTGCGGCAGAAACTGCAAGGCGTGTCTTCGAAAAGGCGCTCATCTTCACATTCCTCAAACCAGTTCCCAACAAGGAAAGCCAATGGATTCGAACCGGGATTAAAACGAACCCTCGGCCAATAGGTTCCCGCAGCACCCAATAAGTGTCCGTATTAATGCCACATGCCAAAGTAAAACTCAATACTCTATTGCTTTCCGGCATTTAGCTCCGGGGATACGGGGGTTCAATCGATATTTCGGGAACGTTTTCATAGTATTGGTCCCAGAAAAGATTGATCTTTCCTAAAATATAACAAGCTATCTATCGTGGGGACCTATCTCGTGAACAGCAGGTTCGGCAGGAAAAGAACGACTTCGGGGATGAACACGAGGATCAGCGCGACGATGCTGATGGCGAGCATGAGAGGCATGGATTCCCGGGTATAGTCACCGATCCTGACCTTGAGAATCGAGCAGACGGCGTACATGGCCGCGCCGACCGGCGGCGTGAAATTGCCGATCGTCGCCGCCACGACAAAAACCACGCCGAAATGGACCGGGTCGCCGCCCATGTTGCGTACCAGCGGCAGGAAGATCGGCGTCAGCATGATGATCAGGACCGTGGCGTCGATGAAGAAGCCGCAGGCGATGATGAAGAGCACGATAAGTGTCAGCACGCCGTAGAAGCTGTCCGTGACCGAAAGGATCGCTCCGGAAATCAGCTCCGGGACCCGTTCCAGCACGATCCCGTAGCTGAAGATCGCCGAGAGGGCGATCAGGAACATCACGGCACCTATATCGGAAAGGCTGCCCTCCAGCGCTGCCCGGAAGGAAGCGGCTTACAGCTTCCGGTATGCGACGAGGCCGATGAAGACGGCATAGATAACCGCGAAGGCGCCGATCTCCGAGGGGGTGAAGATGCCGAAACGAAGCCCGAGGAGGAGAATGACCGGGAACAGGATCGCCCAGATTCCGCCGCGGATCGCACCGGCCACCTCGCGGGCGGAGGCGCGCGTGGTGCGTGCGGCGGGATAGCCGCGCCGATTGGCCACGATCGAGACCGTGAGGGCGAGAGCAGCCCACAGCAGGAAGGCCGGGACGATTCCAGCCGCAAAGAGGCGGCCGATCGAGACCTGGCCGATCGTGCCGTAGATGATGAAGCCGAGGCCGGGAGGGATGATCGGCGTCAGGATAGCGCCGAAGGAGAGCACGCCGGCGGTAAAGCCCTTCGACATTCCCCGGTTGATCATTTCGTTGCCGAGCATCCGGCTCTGCATGGCGGCGTCGGCGATCGCAGAACCGGATACGCCGCCCATCAGCGCCGAAAGCGCAAGCGACATCTGCGCCAGTCCGCCCTTCATCCGGCCGGCGATGACGGCGGCAAGATCGAGCAGCTTCTCGGTGATGCCGGAAGCGTTCATCAGGTTGCCGGCCATGATGAAAAGCGGAATGGCCAGCAAGGCGAAGTTCTGGGTCGTGGAAACCGTCTGTTGCAGCGGAATGGTGATCGGCAGCTCCGGGTGCTGCAGGAAGAAGACGACGCCGGAAATCCCGATCGCGAAGGCGACCGGCATGCCGATGAGCATCAGAACGATGAAGGCGACGGTGACGAGAAGCATGGCCGGCGGACCTCAGGCTGCGGCGGGGGCAGCCGTACGGCCGCGGGAAAGATCGATGAATTTCACGATCGTGGTCAGGGTCAGCAGCAGCCCTCCGACGGGCAGGCTCGCCGTGACCCAGGAATAGCTGATCCAGGGGATGCCCTGGAAGCTGCGCGCCCGGCTGGTCCACGCCAGTTGCGTTCCGTAGACGACGACGAACAGAAGCAAGGCCAGCAGGATAAGGTAGTTGAGGCAGGTCAGGGCGCGCTGCGTCTTCTCGGACAGGCGATCCGTCAGCAGATCGATGGACATCAGACTGTCGCGGCGCCAGGCGATGTCGGCGCAGATGAAGCAGGCCCAGGCGAAGAAGCAGGTGGCGAAGTCGATGGTCCAGTTGA
>JAEWKX010000277.1 GCA_023393575.1 Pseudomonadota bacterium | reverse complement strand
TCCGGAAAGTCTTCTGACGGCGACGAAGCCTCTGGTGGTCGGGCTGGTCGCTACGACCGATCGCATATCGCAGGTCCGTGAGCATCGCGAACTCGGCGCCACCCAAGGATATGATCGTCATCACTATACCGACCGCGCGACGATCCAGGAGGAACTGAAATATGCCCGCAGCCTTTGCGCCCATCACGGCTGGCCTATCATCGACGTGACGCGCCGGTCGATCGAGGAGACGGCGGCGGCAATCGTTGCGTTGCGTCCGCGCCTGCGATAATCGGGAACGAGTTCATCCCGCAGGACCGATCGGCTTTGACGACTTCTCTGATCCTTGCTTCTTCCAGCCCCTTCCGTCGCATGCTGCTGCAGAATGCCGGTCTGGCTTTCGAGGCGCGCGCAGCCGATATCGATGAACGTACGATCGAGGCTGGGCTCGAAGAGGGCCAGGCGAAGCCAGATCGGGTGGCCGTGGAGCTTGCCCGCGTCAAGGCACTCGACGTCAGCCGTCACTATCCCGGTGCGCTGGTGATCGGATCGGACCAGACCATGTCGCTCGGCAACAGGGTCTACCACAAGCCGCCGGACCTGGCGGAGGCCAGGCGACATATCGCGTCGCTGTCGGGAAAGACCCATCGATTGAACAGCGCCGTGGCATTGGTGAAGGACGGAGAGGTCCTTTGGGAGCACATATCCCACGCGGATATGACTGTTCGCCCGTTGAGTGATGCCTTTATCGATCGCTATGTCGCGCGGTGCGGTGAAAAACTGCTGGGCAGCGTGGGTGCCTATCAGCTGGAAGGTGAGGGTATCCACCTGTTCTCCGGGATCGATGGAGACTATTTCACGATCCTCGGGCTTCCAATGCTGCCGCTACTGGACAAGCTGCGGAAATTGGGAGCAGTCGATGCCTGATTCACGTGAAACAACAGTCCGGGCTTTCGTTACGGGCTGGCCCGTCAAGCATTCGCGCTCGCCGCTCATTCATGGCCACTGGTTACGAAAGTACGGCATAGATGGCGACTATCGGGCGGAAGCGGTACCCGTTGAGGATTTTGCAGATTTCATCGCCCGGTTGAAGACCGGCCGGACCTCCTACGTCGGTGGGAACGTCACCATCCCACACAAGGAAATTGCCTGTGCATTGGCCGATCGGCGAGACAGCCTGGTGGAAGAACTCGGCGCGGCGAACACCCTGTGGCTGGAGGACGGCCGGATATGCGCCACCAATACAGATGTTCACGGCTTTGGGGCCAATCTGGACGAGCGTTGTCCCGGATGGGACAAGGTGGATCGGGCGGTCGTCCTCGGCGCCGGCGGGGCGAGCCGGGCGGTTGTCTGCGCCCTTCGGAATCGCCATATCGGTGAGATCAATGTCGTCAATAGGACCGTAACACGGGCGCAGGAGCTTGCCGATCGCTTCGGCGCGGGCGTGCACGCGCATTCTATGGCTGCGTTGCCGGAAGTCGTTCAGGGGGCGGGGCTCTTCGTCAACACCACGTCTCTGGGCATGGATGGTGAGGAAGCACCGAAACTTGATTTCACGTCAATGGTTCGGCAGTCCCTGGTGACCGACATCGTCTACGTGCCCCTCAGGACGCCGATCCTGGCGCAGGCAGAATTCCAGGGTATGGCTACCGTGGACGGGCTGGGCATGCTGCTGCATCAGGCCGTTCCGGGATTCGAGAAATGGTTCGGCGGCCGGCCGGTTGTGGACGAGACCCTCCGGGCCTTGGTTGTTGCCGACATGGAGCGCCATTCATGATCATCCTGGGGCTGACCGGCTCGATTGGCATGGGCAAATCGACGACGGCTCAGATGTTTGCCGACGCCGGCATACCCGTGAACGATGCGGATGCGGTGGTTCACGATCTTTACCGATCCGAAGCTGTGGAACCCATCGGCAAGGCATTTCCGGGCAGCGTGGTTCATGGTGTCGTCGATCGCGTCGAACTTGCCCGGCAGCTCTCTGCGAATCCGGCTAAGTTTCGCGACCTGGAGGCGATCGTGCATCCGCTGGTACGGCACCGAGAGGCGGACTTCGTGGAGAGGCATCGCGTTGCAGGTATCGATATGGTCCTGTTGGACATCCCGCTTCTGTTCGAAGTTGGCGCGGAAGAAAGAGTAGATGTCATAGTGGTGGTGACGTGTGATCCACAGCTTCAGCAGGCTCGGGTGCTTGCGCGTCCGGGGATGACCGTGGAAAAATTCAGGATGATTCTTTCCCGGCAGATGCCGGATAAGGAAAAACGCAAGCGAGCGGATTTCCTCATAGATACCGGCCTTGGCTTCGAGGCAGCGCGCCGCCGGGTTCACGAGATTATCGAAGCCCTGCGCGCCGGGAAGACGAGCGAGACAGCAAATGCGTGAGATTATCTTCGATACGGAAACCACGGGCCTTGAGACGAAGCTCGACCGCATCATCGAAATCGGTGGCGTGGAGCTGATCAACAATTTTCCGACGGGCCGCACGCTGCATCTCTATATCAATCCGGGCAACCGCAAGGTCCATCCCGACGCACTTGCCGTCCACGGCATCACCGACGAATTCCTGAAGGACAAGCCAGGCTTTGCCGAGGTTGCCAGCCAGATTATCGAGTTCTTCGACGGTGGAAAGTGGATCGCTCACAACGCCACTTTCGACATCGGCTTCATCAATGCGGAATTCGAACGCCTGGGCTTCCCGCCGGTAGCGCAGGAGCATGTCGTCGATACTCTTTCCCTGGCGCGCCGCAAGCACCCGATGGGGCCGAACTCGCTCGACGCGCTCTGCCGGCGCTATGGCATCGACAATGCCCACCGCACCAAGCACGGAGCGCTTCTCGACTCCGAACTGCTGGCGGAAGTCTATATCGAGATGACGGGCGGCCGTCAGGCGGCACTCGGACTTGTGGAGATCGAAGCTTCGGCCACGATCATCGAGATCGAGGAGCATGTGGTGGGGATCTCGGGTCGTCCGAGACCGCTGGCGCCTCGCATCAGCGAGGCCGAATTGGCGTCCCATCGCAAGATGGTGGCGTCTCTGGGAGACAAGGCGATCTGGGGACGCTATGAATCAATAAGCCCGGACGCAGCCGTCCGGGCTTCATAACGCGTTCCGGCCCGCTGGTTATCAGCTGTTGAGCGGTTGAACCTGTGCTTTTGCACGCTCGGCCGCCATGCGCTGCGAGAACATCTGTGCGAAATCGATCGGATCGATCATCAGCGGCGGGAAGCCCCCGTTGCGGGTGACGTCGGCGACGATCTGGCGGGCGAACGGGAAAAGGAGTCGCGGGCATTCGATGAACAGCACGGGCAGCATGTGTTCCTGCGGGAATCCGGTCACCCGGAAGACGCCGCCATAGACGAGCTCGGCTGCAAAAACGACCTTGTCGCCGTCCTTGGCTTCCACGTTCAGCGATAGAACGACGTCGAAATCCGTCTCGGAGAGCGGATTTGCGTTGACGTTTACATTGATGTTGATCGCCGGCGCCTTGTCGCGCGACTGCAGGGAGCGCGGTGCACCCGGGTTCTCGAAGGAAAGATCCTTGGTGTACTGCGCGAGGATGTTGAGCGACGGGCTCTGGGCGCCCTGTGCGGTGTCGGTTGCCATGCGGTTTCCCTCGAGAATTGGACGATTGCAGGCCGTCTATCACTTCGCCAGAAGCCTTACAACCCTGCGGCCGCAGGTGATCTGGAGCCTATTCGTCTCGGATTTTTCGATCAGACCAGGGTGAGGAGGGGTTTGGTTCGCGACGGAAATCCTCATCGTCGAGATCGACGACCCGCCCTTGCGATCTGGGATTTCCTTGCTCGGAATAGCGATGCTCCCGACGGAATGAGCTGGAACCGGTGACGACGATCCGGCGCCCGATCGACGACCAGATCAGCCGTCGGACTCCCGGTATGAAGAGGGCGATGCCGATGATGTCGGTTATGAAGCCGGGAATCATCAGCAGCAGGGAGGCGATGACGATCATCGCCCCATGGACGATCGTCTCACCCGGCACGCGACCTTCCCGCCCGTCTTCCGAAAGCTGTCTCAACACCTGGAGGCCCTGCATCCGTAGGAGCAGCATTCCGAGCAGCCCGCTCAGAAGAACGAGCGCCAGCGTGGTCCAGAGTCCCACCCATTGGCCGACGACGACGAAGCCGGCTATTTCCGCCAGCGGCAGGAGGATGACGAATATGGCAATCCACGGTGTTCGCATGTAATCCTGAAAGGCGGCAGCCCGCTCTCACCTTCGCTATTTGAATGATCCGGTTTTGCGGACTATATGAGAACGAGCAACCAGAATTTAAACTGCACTGCGGGATGAGATGGGCTCCAACGACTTTATCACTCTGTTTTTTCTCGTCGCGGCGGTCCTGATCTTCCTGCAGTTGAGAAGCGTGCTCGGCCGGAGAACCGGTAGCGAGAAGCCGCCGTTCGATCCGTTCAGCGCGCGTGAGGGAACAAAAGCCCCTGCCAGCGACGACGGCAAGGTGGTGACCCTTCCGCGGCGTGAAACCACCGAGGAGGATCGCTTCGCCGAAATCGATGCGGTCGCCAAACCCGGTACTCCGGTCAATGAGGGTCTGAGGGAACTGCTGAAGGCGGACCCGAGCTTCAAGCCGCGCGAGTTCCTGAACGGCGCCCGCATGGCCTACGAGATGATCGTCCTCGCCTTTGCCGATGGCGACCGCAAATCGCTCAGAAACCTGCTGTCCAAGGAAGTCTATGAAGGCTTCGATGCGGCCATTGCGGAACGTGAAGCGCGGGGCGAAGTGGTCAAGTCCACCTTCGTCGGCATCGACAAGGCCGACATCACCCATGCCAGCGTCCGGGGCAATGAAGAGCAGGTGACGGTGCGCATCGTCAGCCAGTTGATCTCCGCCACCTATGATCGGAATGGTGCGGTGGTCGACGGCGACACGGAAGCCGTCGCAGAGGTAACGGATATCTGGACGTTCGCCCGCGACGTCCGCTCCCGGGATCCGAATTGGAAACTGGTCGCAACCGAATCCGAACAATGAGCAGCGGCTCGCCGGCATCACTACTACAGTCGGTTTCCTTCCGCGACCTGCCGGGCTGGGAGGCCGATGATCCAAGAGCGTTGTATGCCGGAATGCGCCGCTGCCTTGAGCATGTGACCTCGGTGAAGGCGTATCGGACCGGTTCTCTCGGGCTGACGACGGAAGATATTCTGCCGGTCTATCAGGCGGCTTGCAGGCAGGACGCCTCAGACCCCGCCGAGGCGAGGGCCTTTTTCGAAGGATACTTCCAGCCATTTCTGATACGCAAGCATAATGGCAAACCCGGTTTCGTCACGGCCTTCTACGAGCCCGAACTGGAGGTTTCCCCGGCACCTTCGGATGTCTGGGCCTATCCCTTCTACCGGCGGCCCGATGATCTCGTCGATCTCGATGACGAGAATCGGCCGGCGGATCTCGATCCCTCCTATATGTTCGGGCGCCTTTGCAGCGGGAAGATCACCGCCTACCCGGACCGCCGTGCGATCGATGGCGGGTATCTGCAAGGCCGGGGGCTCGAGATAGCCTGGGCGCGGTCGAAGGTGGATGTGTTCTTTGCTCATGTTCAGGGCGCGGCGCGGCTGTGGTTCCCGGACGGGTCCATGCGCCGCATCACCTATGCAGCCAAGGCGGGTCATCCTTTTTCCGCGATCGGCAAGCTGCTGATCGACCGCGGCGAGATCGACCGGACGATGGTCTCCATGCAGACGATCAGGGCTTGGCTGGAGCGGAGCCCGGCCGAGGCTGACGAGGTCCTGTGGCACAATCGCTCATACATCTTCTTCCGGGAGTCCGAAGTCGAAGATTCGACGCTTGGCCCTGTCGCGGCCGCCAAGGTTCCCCTGCTGCCCGGTCGTTCCCTGGCGGTTGACCGCCTGATCCATACATTCGGTTTCCCCTTTTTCATCCATGCGCCGACGCTGACCCATCTTGACGGTGGGCGCCCTTTTTCGCGGACGCTTCTGGCACTGGATACCGGCAGCGCCATCGTCGGCCCCGACCGCGGGGATATCTTCACCGGTTCTGGCGATGCGGCAGGCGAACTGGCGGGCACGGTTCGCAATGATGCCGATTTCTATATTCTCG
>JAEWKX010000146.1 GCA_023393575.1 Pseudomonadota bacterium | reverse complement strand
CCACATGGCCGTGCTCGACGCGAGCGGCGAGGTGCTGGATGCATCCCCCGATTTCGGGCAACTGGGATTGACCCGCCACACCGGACAGATGCTGGCGACGATGGCCGCGAGCGACCCCAGCCGCCTCGTCAAGCGCCCCGTGCCGACGCAGAAGGGTTATCTTCCGGCAGCGGTCGGCAAGCTTTCCGACGATCCCGCGCTGCACCTGCTTCTGGTCGTCGAGGCAATTCCGTCCGGCATGGACCTGGCTCCAGATGCGGAGCAGACCGGTTCGCTGGCGGCCAGTGAACTGGCCACCGGGGACGGGGGCGATGAAAGCTTCCGGGTCGCCATTGACGCGGTGGCTGAGATCGAGGAGGCCTCGGACGAGGAAGAGATCATGGTGCCTGATCTCGCTTGGCCGGCCGAGACCGCCGCGGACACGCCGGAGAGGAGCGACGACGCGCCGGCGCGAGGGGATCAGGAAGTACAGGCGGACATGGGCCCAGCTCCCGAAGCAACCGGCCACGCCCCCCGTCACCTGGATCGTCATGCTTCCATTGCGGCGGAGCACTCTCCGGAGGAGCGCTTTGTCTTCCGGAAAGACAGCCGCGCCACCCGTTTCGTCTGGAAGATCGATGCGGACGGCTGCTTCCGGGAAGTCTCCGACGAGTTCGCCGGGACGGTCGGCCCGCGAGCCGCGGACATCAGCGGGACAACCTTCGGCGAACTGGCAAACCGCCTGCACCTGGACCCGGACGGACGGGTTGGTGAACTCCTGCGCAAGCGCGATACGTGGTCCGGCAAGACCATATGGTGGCCGGTGGTGGGTACGTCGCTCCGGGTGCCGATCGATCTTGCGGCCCTTCCGACCTATACGCGCGACCGCGTCTTCGACGGTTTTCGCGGCTTCGGGATCATTCGCGTCGGCGATGTCGCGGAAGACCCGCATGCCCTGGGGATAACCCTCGCTTCCGCTGCCGACGAAATGTCAGGTCAGCAGACGCCCGAAGCAGCACCGGGAGCCGAGGCAAGCGAGGAACCGGCCGCCGTCACGGCTCCCACAGGCGCCGACGACGAAAAAGAAGCCGCGCCGGATACCGCCGCTGCGCAGGCCGATGACCGCTCGCCGGCAGTCGAGGCAGGCGGCGGCAAGATCGATCTGCCGGAAGAAGAGAAGCCGGCACTGAGACTTGTCGAGAATGCGCCTCCGACAAGTTCCGAAAAGGTCGTCCAGCTTCCAGATCGTCGCATTCGGCCGGAAGGCCTCTCTCCCGGGGAGCAGGCGGCATTTCGGGAGATCGCCCGGCAACTCGACACCTTCGTGGGACGTCGAGGCGAAGCCGTCGAGGATGCCGCTTCCACGGACCGGCCGAGCGAAGGGATGGAGATGGCAGCACCGGCCGCGCCCCAGGCCGGCCCCGAGGCCGGTCCCGAGGTCGAGCAGGCTTCGTTTGCGGATACAGCCGAAACAGCCACGCAACCCAAAGAGGCCCCTACGCCAGCTGAGGCGCCACCCGCTCCGGCCAGCGAGGAACCGGCGCTCGCTCCTGAACAGGGCCTCGCCGATAAAGCACTCCCGCAGAGCAGCGAGCCGAGCGGCAGCCAACCGCCGGTGCTGCGCGAGCGGATGGGACTGACGGGCGATATCCTCGACCAGATGCCCGTGGCACTCCTCGTCCATAGCGGCGACACCCTCATTCACGGCAATCCGGAATTCCTGCGTCTCACGGGTTACTCCTCCATCGACGTTCTGGCGGAGATCGGCGGTCTCGATGCCCTGCTGCAACGCCAGGACCTGGAAGGTTCGGACGACCACGCGAACGGCCTCGTCGTCGTCCGTGCCGACGACGCCATCGTGCCCGTAACGGCACGCCTGCAGTCGGTGCGCTTCGAAGACGCGACGGCCTTGCTGTTGGCGCTGATGCCGGTCGCCGAGGAGCCGCAGGCACTGAACGATCGGAAGGAAGCGGACGTCATTCCGCTGACCAGGCCCATGCCGGAGCAGATGGCGCGGCTGCAGGTCGAGGCGGAGGAACTGAGAGCGATATTGGAGACCGCCACCGACGGCGTGGTGATCCTCGGGCTGGACGGCAACATCCGCTCGATGAACCATGCCGCCAGCGCACTCTTCAACTACGACCACGAGGAAATCGACGGACAGCCGTTCGTCATGCTTTTCGCTCATGAAAGCCAGAAGGCGATCATGGAGTACCTGGCAAGGCTGTCCGACCAGGGGGTGGCGAGCCTTCTCAACGACGGACGAGAGGTGATCGGGCGCGAGGCGTCCGGCGGCTTCATACCTCTTTTCATGACCATAGGCCGGCTGACGTCGTCGAACGGCTTCTGCGCCGTCATCCGCGATGTGACGCAGTGGAAGCGCACCGAGGAGGAATTGCGGACGGCAAAGCGGGCGGCCGAGACCGCCAACGCCCACAAGAGCGAATTCCTGGCCCATGTGAGCCATGAAATCCGCACTCCCCTGAACGCGATCATCGGCTTTGCCGATATCATGGCAACGGAACGTTTCGGACCGGTGGGACATCCGCGCTACGTGGAATATGCCAACGATATCGTTCGCTCCGGACGGCACGTGCTCGACATCGTCAACGACCTCCTCGACATCTCGAAGATAGAAGCCGGCGAAATGGAATTGGATTTCACGGTCGTCGAACTCAACGAGACCGTTTCGGAAGCCGTATCGCTCGTGCAGCCGCAGGCAAACGGTCAGCGGGTCATCATCCGCACCGCCCTTTCCCACGCCACACCGCCGGTCATGGCCGACCTTCGCTCGGTCAAGCAGATCGTTCTCAACATCCTTTCGAACGCGATCCGATTTACGCCTTCGGGCGGGCAGATCGTGGTTTCCACCAGCTACGAGGCGAATGGAAGCGTGGTGTTGCGTATCCGCGATACGGGGATCGGCATGACCCGCGCGGAGCTCGACCTCGCCATGAAGCCGTTCCGGCAGGTTGCGGGCAGCACCCGGAAACGCGGCGACGGCACCGGACTTGGCCTACCCCTGACCAAGGCCATGGTGGACGCCAACCGGGCAGCCTTCGCGATCAACTCCGCCCCCCGCGAGGGAACGCTGGTCGAAGTCACCTTTCCCGCCCAGAGAGTGCTTGCGAACCGCGACCTGCCGATCTAGCAGTTCCTCGTCTCGAGAGGATCACCATTTTGCAGGTTTCCCAAGAACTGACCGGCGCAGCGCCTCGGAAACCGCGCCGGATCTATGCCGGACTGGCGGCGCTCACAGCGGCGATCGTCGCCTTGCCCATTGTCGCCGTGCTCTGGATAGGCCTGGTCGGTGGAGACGACAGCTGGCGCCATATCGTGGCGAACGTCATTCCACGTGCCGCGCTGCGGACGCTTGAATTGCTGTTGATGACCGGCGGGCTCAGTGCCCTTTTCGGCATTCTGACCGCCTGGCTGGTCACCAGCTACGATTTCCCGATGCGCCGTATCCTCTCGGTGCTGCTGGTCTTGCCGCTGGCCATTCCCTCTTATCTCGCCGCCTACGCCTTCGGCGAATTCATGGACTTCACGGGCCCGCTGCAGACCACCTATCGTGCCGCGTTCGGCTTCCAGACGTCCCGCGACTATTCCTTCCCCGACATACGTTCCATGGGCGGGGCGGTGGTGGTCCTGAGCTCGGTGCTCTACCCGTATATATACCTCGCCTGCCGCTCGACGTTCCTGATGCAGGGGCGCGCCGCCGCCGATGTCGCCCGCACTCTCGGCGCCGGGCCGGCCAAGGCCTTCTGGCGGGTCCAGATCCCCATGGCGCGGCCGGCGATCGTGATCGGACTGACGCTCGTGACCATGGAGACCCTGAACGACATCGGCGCAGTGCAATTCCTGGGCATCAACACGCTCACCTTCGCGGTCTACGACACATGGCTCAATCGCGGCAGTCTCAGCGGCGCAGCCCAGATCGCGGCTGCGATGCTGGCCCTCGTGGCGCTACTGATCTGGCTGGAGCGCGCCGCCCGGCGGAGCCAGCGATATTCGAACAACCGGACAACGGCGGCGGTGCACGACGTGGTCCGGACCCGCCTCTCAGGACCGACGGCCGCGGCAGCTGCCTGCCTGTGCATCATTCCGGTGGTCACGGGCTTCGTGATTCCCGTGGCGGTTCTCGGGGGCTTTGCCC
>JAEWKX010000067.1 GCA_023393575.1 Pseudomonadota bacterium | reverse complement strand
GTGGTAGACGGTGGCAACCGATGTCGCCGCGAAGCATAGCATGAAGCCGTAGAAGGTCAGGTGATGGTAAAGCCGGCGTCGATCAGTTGGCGCATCATCCTCGTTCATGCAGCCGACGCCGCCGCCGTCGAGGTAGCGTAGCGTGCAGGCATCCTTGATGGCCTGCCAGAGCGGAGAGGGTTCGGTCAGCGTCCGGGCCGGTTCGCCGATGGCGCTCCAGAAGGCGCGGATGCTCATGGCGATCGCCAGCGCGACGTAGAGCGAGGCGAGCATGAAGATCAGCACCATCGTGTTGTGCGGCATAAGGCGATAGACGGCGCCTGGACCGGCGTGCACGCCGAAGAGGACCGAGGGATCGTTCCAGCCGACGAAGCCTGCGATGAAAAGGGCGACCGAAAGCGCCGCGATCAGGCTGATCGCAAGCCCGTTGCGCGCGAAGAGCCCTGAGAATTGCCGCGGCCATGCATAGGCCTGGTAGGTGTCTCCGCGAAGCTTTGCGAGCGTCTTCGGGATATTGACGTTGAATTCGTGGGGCGGAGAAAACTGGCAGTCCGGCAGGCAGGCGCCGCAGCTGTGACAGAGGTTTGCCAGGTAGTTGAGATCGCCGTCGGAGAAGGATCTGCGCATCTCCATGGCTGGAAAGACGGCGCACAGGCCCTCGCAGTAGCGGCAGGAATTGCAGACCGTCATCAGGCGGTCGGCTTCCTCCAGCGTCGCGCTGGCGTGAAGAGGGTCGCCGAGGACGTGAATGTTCATGCGATCTCCATGGCGTTTGCCGGCGTAGCCGTGCCGCTGCGCACCTCGGCCGCGGCCTCGCGTCCGGCGATGCGCCCGAAGACACTGCCGATGGTCATGCCGATGCCGGCGGCGTAGCCCTGGCCGAGCACATTGCCGGCCATGATCTCGCCGGCGGCGAACATGTTGCGGGCCGGTGTTCCGTCCGCCATCACCATGCGCGACTGCTCGTTCACCCGCACGCCGAGATAGGTGAAGGTGATCCCCGGGCGTACCGGATAGGCGTAGAAGGGCGGCGTCTCGATCCGCCGGGCCCAATGGCTCTTCGGCGGTGAGAGCTCTTCCGTGCGACAGTCGTCGAGGGTGGTGTGGTCGAAGGTCCCCGGCTGCACGGCGGCATTGAATTCCGACAGCGTTTCCTGAAGCTGTGCTGCCGGCAGGCTGAGTTTCTCGGCCAGTTCCGCGATCGTATGTGCCCTGATCGGCGGGTAGAGTGACGGCATGAAGAGCTCGAGGGAGCGGGCGTCGAAGATGATATAGGCGATCTGGTCGGGCTGTGCCGCCACCAGCCGCCCCCAGATGGCATAGCGTTTCGGCCAGACGTCCTCTCCCTCGTCGTAGAAGCGCTCGGCATGCTTGTTGACCACGACGCCGAAGACCACGCAGTCGAGGCGGGTGATGATGCCGCCGTCGTATTTTGGCGCGCGCGCGTCGATGGCCACGGCGTGACACTGGGTGGGATCGCCGATCTGCTCGACGCCGCGATCGATCAGCATCTTCAGCACGGTACCGCGATTGTAGGGCGTGCCGCGGATCAGGAAGTTCTCGGCGATATCGCCCCAACCTTCCTTGAGCCACTCTATATTGGCTTCGAAGCCGCCCGAGGCCGCCACGAGCGCCTTTGCGGTAGCGACATGCTCGCGGCCGTCGTGGCGGATGGTCGCCGCCCTGAAGTGGCCGTCGGCAATATCGAGATCGACCACCTCCGCATCGTAGACCACATCGACGCCGAGATCCTCGGCGGTACGATAGAGCGCATTGAGCATGGCACGGCCGCCGCCGAGGAAGAACGAGTTGGTGCGTCCGAGACTGAGCGTGCCGCCGAGCGAGGGCTGGAAGCGGACACCCTGCTCCACGATCCAGTTCAGCATGTCCTTCGACTCGGCGATCATCATCCGCGCCAGCGTCTCGTCCGTGTTGCCGCCGGTGACGCGCCACAGATCCTCGAAGAACTCATCCTCGTAGTAAGGGCCCGAAAGCGTCTCGGTGGCACTGTCGTGCGCGCAGCGCATGTTGCGGGTGTGGCGGGTGTTTCCGCCGCGGTAGAATTTCGGGGCTGCCTCGACAACAAGAACGGATGCGCCGCCGCGGCTGGCGCTGATTGCCGCGCACAGTGCGGCATTGCCGCCGCCGATGACTAGGATGTCATGCCCGTCGAAGCGATCACTCATCGCGATTGAATTCCCTTTCCGGTATTGCATGCATTTGTATACGATGACTAGGATGCGCTGACGACGTTGTCAATGGCGGCGTGCCGGAGATCGTAAGGAGGGTTCATGTCGCAGATGCTGTGCAGAGCCGAGCATCCGCTGCATTCCTCGATCGGAAACTGGTCTCGATATCGCTCTCGGCCTTCTCGCGACGGGCGAATGGTGAAGGCGCAGGGGCTATGACAGCCTGGTGCAGGCAGTGACGGGCGTGGCGATGAACGTTCGCCGGACCCGGCTCTCCTTCCCTGCCAACCGCACGATCCCCCCGGCGGTTATCTCGCAGCCTTTGCCGCGATGGTCGCGCTCATCGGGCGCCATGAAACGGGAGGATGCTGGCCTGCGTCGCTGATGGACGGCCGGCCATCCTGGAGCAGCTTGCCGGTGCCGCTCGGCACGCATGAGGCGACCTGGCCGCAGAGAGGACGGCAGGTGCCGATGCCATCATCCTTAAGGCATTCGCTCAGCTCTCGGCCCTGGTGATCTGCAGGCGCACGCCGAGAGCGGCCTTGATATGGTCGACAGCCGCCTTTTCCGCCGCTTCCCTGTCGCGATGCCGGATCGCCTCGAGGATCGTCCTGTGCTCGTCGGTTGCCGTTTGCGTGCGGCCTTCCTGAATGAAGGTGGTATCGGGCAGGAGGGCAATCGTTTCCTGCAGGTCCTCGACGGCCTGGCGGAGATAGCGGTTGCGGGCGGCATCATAGAGCCGTGCATGAAACTGGCGGTTCAGTTGCGCCGCAACGGCCGGATCGGTGCTGGCGGCGAACTCGCTGTTGATCCGTTCCAGATTGGCGATCTCGGCCTCCGTGGCATGCTGGGCTGCGAAGCGGGCAACCATGCCTTCGAGTTCCTCGCGCATGGCATAGAGTTCGAAGATCTGCTGCATGGAAAGGATCGATACGGCGACGCCACGACCGGGTGCGGCCTCCAGCAGGCCCTTTTCCTGGAGCCGGCCAAGCGCCTCGCGCACTGGAGTGCGGCTGACGCCCAGGCGAGTGGCGACCTCCTCCTCGCGCAGCGGGTCCCCCGGGCGATAGATCCCGTCGCGGATCGCCGCGAGGACCGCGTGGTAGGTGCTGTGTCCTCGGGTCTTTGCAAGCGGATCCTTCTGGGGCGGCATGCAAGCGTTCTCCTTTTCGCCTGTCTCGGCTAAAGAATCCCGCGGAAATTGTCCACGGGCATCTTGTCTGTGCATACCAAGGTATGCACATCCGGTGGAAGAGGCCATGGACGGCAGTGGAATCGGTGCTCCCCGACCCTGCCACCTCATCGCATGACTGGACCCCGCTGCCCGCATCAGTTGGTTGTTCGCAATCGGGATCGTTCCCCGGCGCGGGCCGTCGTGCCCCTGATACGGGGGGAGATTCCAGGACCAGCCTCATCAGGCCTTCCGGGATCGCGGTCGGCGCAGCCGTCACCGCCCTTTCCGAAGCAGGCAGGATGAGACCGACCTCGTCCAGTTCGAGGTTTGGCTGAAACCTGCTGGTTTCCCGAATGTTTGAGTGTCGTATGCAGCAGGGAGACCATGTCGTGATGGATTTCGGCGATGCCCGCGAACGGATGGTTCGGCAGCAGGTCATCGGTCGCGGGGTGGACGATCCGGCAGTCGTCGCCGCCTTCCGGTCCGTGCCGCGCGAGAAGTTCGTGGCAGCAGGAATGGAACGTTACGCCTATGAGGACGCGCCTCTGGCGATCGGTGAAGGGCAGACGATCTCGCAACCCTATATCGTCGCTCTCATGTGCGCCGAAGCGCGGATCCAGCCGGATGATAGAGTGCTGGAGGTCGGGGCAGGCTCGGGCTATGCCGCCGCGGTGCTCGGCCGCCTTGCGGATCGCGTCGTGACGGTAGAGCGGCATCCGAAGCTCGCCGAGGAGGCTGAGGAGCGCCTTCGGCAGCTCGGGCAGGACAATGTCAAGGTTCATGTCGGTGACGGGAGTGAGGGTTTTCCGGAGGCCGCCCCCTTCGACGCGATACTGGTCGCCGCCGGCAGCCCGACCGTGCCCGAGGCTCTGAAGGCGCAACTTGCCATCGGGGGGCGTCTCGTTATTCCCATCGGCCCGGAAAACGAGCAACGGCTGGTCCGGGTCACCCGTACCGGTGTGGATACGTTCGAGGACAACGATATCGGCGGCGTGCGCTTCGTCCCGCTGATCGGCCGGCAGGGATGGCAGCCGCCAGCATCGGACGAGGCACCTGCCGGCGGGCTCCCTCAACGCATCGCGGCAGCGGCCGAGCCCCTTCCGGACGTGGACGACCCTTCCTTCGGCGAATACTTCGAACGCTGGGGCGATCGCCGGGTCGTCCTCCTCGGCGAAGCGAGCCACGGCAGCTCGGAATTCTACCGTGCCCGTGCCGCGATCACGCGCCGGCTTATCGAGCGCCACGGTTTCACCATCGTCGCGGTCGAGGCGGACTGGCCGGATGCTGCCGCCTATAACCGCTACGTGCAGGACCGGTCGCCCGGCCTGCCTGCGAGCGCCTTCCGAAGATTTCCGGCCTGGATGTGGCGCAATCGCGAGGTATTGGAATTTGTCCAATGGCTGCGCGGCCGCAACCGGTCGGTCCCGACCTCCGCCGCGGCAGGGTTCTACGGCCTCGACATCTACAACATGCGGGCATCCATCTCGGCTGTTCTCGCCTATCTTGATGCCGTCGATCCGGAAGCTGCCGAGATCGCGCGGCAGCGCTACGGGTGCCTGACGCCGTGGCAGGACGAGCCCTCGCGATATGGCCGCGCGGTGCTGACGGCCGGCTATCGTACCTGCGAGACCGCAGTGGTCGAGCAGTGCCGGGACCTGCTGCAGCGGCAGCTCGAGGCCGACGACGGCGAGGGCCTGCTGGATGCCGCGCAGAATGCACGCCTGGTCGCCTCCGCGGAGCGCTACTACCGGATCATGTACTACGGGGGCGCCGAGTCCTGGAATCTCCGCGACACCCATATGTTCGAGACCCTGGAGCAGGTGCTCCAGGCCGCAGGTGCGGATGCCAGGGCGGTGGTCTGGGCGCATAACTCCCATATCGGCGACGCCCGGGCAACCGGGATGGGGCGCCGCCGTGGTGAGATCAACATCGGCCAGCTGTGCCGGCAGCGTTTCGGGGATGACGCAGCGCTCATCGGCTTCGGAACCCATGAGGGCGAGGTGGCCGCCGCCACGGATTGGGACGGCGACATGGAGATCAAGCGGATCCGCCCGTCGCTGGACGACAGCTACGAAAGCCTCATGCACGAGGCGGGACGGAAATGTTTCCTGCTCGACCTTTCACGACACCCCGGTGTCCGCGAAGAACTGCGCATGCCGCGGTTGGAACGCTTCATCGGGGTAATCTACAGGCCGGAGAGCGAGCGCTCCAGCCATTATATGGAAGCTTCGCTGGCGGAACAGTTCGACGCCTTCGTCTGGTTTGACCATACCACGCCTGTCCACTCCCTGTCCGCGAATGATCCGCATGACGGTCTTCCGGAAACCTACCCGTCCGGTCTCTGAAGCTTCGCCCGACAGGCCGGAGAATTGGGGGATTTGATTGACAGCGGAAGCTCTTTCGTGAAACATGGATGCATTCCGAGGGGGGCACCGTAACGGTGCTGAGATGGCGGTGAGCCGGACCCTTGAACCTGATCCGGGTCATGCCGGCGTAGGAACGGAAACGGCCATTTCGGCGCCAATTCTCTTCTCCGCTTTGCCTGGATCTCCGTGATGTGACGTCTGGAGATCGCTCGATGCTGTTCATTGTGACGCAATACCCGCCTGCCGCGGTGCCGCCGGATGGCACACGGATGCGATAGAACACGCGCCATGTCCTTCCGTCACACCGGATCGGGTGTCTTCGGGCTGCTGGTGCTCTGGCAGGCCGGCGTCACGCTCGCGGATCCTCCGCGCTATGTCCTGCCCTCGCCGCAGCAGGTGCTGGCGGCGCTCGCACGGCAGGGCGATTTCCTTTTCCGCAACAGCCTCGTCACGATCGCGGAGATCGTGATCGGGCTCGTTTGCGGCACCCTGCTCGGCGCGCTCGCGGCTCTGGCTGCCGCCGCCCAGCCGCGGCTGGGCCGGCTTATCTGGCCGATGAT
>JAEWKX010000007.1 GCA_023393575.1 Pseudomonadota bacterium | reverse complement strand
TGACAAGACCCGCACGTGCGGGTCTTGGAGAGGAAGATCAGCGCTCGGCGAGCGCCGGTTCGCCCTTGCGTTCGCGTACCATGTTGATGAAGCGGCGGAACAGGTAGTGGCTGTCCTGCGGGCCGGGAGATGCTTCCGGATGATGCTGCACCGAAAACACCGGCTTGCCCGCCACCCTGAGGCCGCAGTTCGAGCCGGCGAACAGGGAAACGTGGGTCTCCTCGACGCCCTGCGGCAGCGTGCCCGAGTCCACCGCAAAACCGTGGTTCATGGAAACGATCTCCACCTTGCCGGTGGTGTGGTCCTTGACCGGATGGTTGCCGCCGTGGTGGCCCTGATGCATCTTGGTGGTCTTGGCGCCGAGCGCGAGGCCCAGCATCTGGTGGCCGAGGCAGATGCCGAAGGTCGGAATGTCCCTGTCGACCACCTCGCGGATCATCGGCACGGCGTATTCGCCCGTTGCCGCCGGGTCTCCGGGTCCATTGGACAGGAAGACGCCGTCGGGATTGAGCGCCATGATGTCTTCTGCCGAAGTCGTGGCCGGCACGACCGTCACCTTGCACTCGAGACCCGCGAACAGCCGCAGGATGTTACGCTTCACGCCGTAATCGACACAGACGATGTGGTGCATCGCCTTCGCCGGATCGGCCTCGCCATACCCCTCGTTCCAGACCCATGGCGTCTGCGTCCATTGAGACGACTGGCCGGATGTCGCTTCCTTCGCAAGGTCTAGCCCCTCGATGCCGCTCCAGGCGCGTGCCTCCGCCTTCAGGGCCTCGAGGTCGAAGGCGCCGTTCGCATCGTGGGCGATGACGGCATTCGGTGCACCGTTTTCGCGGATCCAGGCGGTGAGGGCGCGCGTGTCGATGCCCGACAGGCCGACGATGCCGCGGGATCTCAGCCACTCGTCCAGATGCCTGACGGCGCGGTAGTTCGAGGGCTCGGTGATGTCGGCCTTGAAGATGACGCCGACGGCGCCCCGACGCGCGGCCGGTGTCAGGTCCTCGATGTCCTCGTCATTCGTGCCGATATTGCCGATATGGGGGAAGGTGAAGGTGATGATCTGGCCGAGATAGGAGGGATCGGTGAGGATTTCCTGATAGCCGGTGAGCGCCGTATTGAAGCAGACTTCCGCCGTGGCCTTGCCCGTCGCGCCGATGCCGACCCCTTCGATGACCGTGCCGTCTCCGAGAACGAGAACGGCAGTGGTTTTCTTGCTGGTCCAGGAAGCGGTCGCGGTCATCTCTATCCTTCCGCCCTCGGGGCCCACCACTTGAAGCGGCAGGGGAACAGGGCCATCTATGGTCGCAGGAAAAGGCGCGCAGGACGACCCGCGCAGCCTCGAATACCTAAATCTCGTGCAGGTGCCGGAAAATAGACTAACCGCGCGGAGCGGTCAATGTCGGCTTCGTCCTTTCTACATTGGAATCTTCATCCATTGTATTCAAGGACTTGGCGGATTTGATTTGATCGCCGCCGAATGCTTGTCTAAGAGAGCCGCCCGAATGACAAGGAAAAGCCGCAATTCCTCAATCCGCGACGGCTTTCCGAAGGAGCAGAGACCATGATGCGAGACAAGCTCGCCAATGCCTTGAAGGACGCAATGAAGGCCAAGGACAGCCGACGCCTTTCCACGGTGCGTCTCATCCAGACGGCGATCAAGGATCGGGACATCGCCCATCGCGGCGCCGGCAAGGATCCGGTCAGCGATGACGAGATCCTGCAGATCCTTCAGAAGATGATGAAGCAGCGCGAGGAATCGGCGAAGATCTACGAAGACGCCGGGCGTGCCGAACTCGCCACGCAGGAACGTGAAGAGATCGACGTCATCAAGAGCTTCATGCCGGAGCAGTTACCGGAGGAGAAGGTCCGCCAGCTGTGCCAGTCAGTCATCAGCGAAACCGGCGCGCAGGGCCTGCGCGACATGGGCAAGTGCATGAACGCGCTGAAGGAAAAGTATCCCGGCCAGATGGACTTCGCCAAGGCCTCGGGCATGGTCAAGGACATGCTGAAGTAATTTCCGGCGTCCGGTCATCCACAAGGCGGGGCCTCACCGGTCCCGCCTTTCCTGTTTCGGGCCGTACGGAGCCTGTGGAAACCGTGTATCATTCCGCCCAGGATGGATTGCTGCATCAGCAGGCTCTATAGAAGGGGCCTGCCTCGAGGTCATAATGCGCTTCTCCAACAGTTTTCTCGACGAGATCCGGGACCGGGTGCCGATATCGGCAGTCGTCGGACGGCGCGTGACCTGGGATCGCAAGAAGACCAATGTCTCGCGCGGCGACTACTGGGCCTGCTGCCCCTTCCACGGCGAGAAGAGCCCGAGCTTCCATTGTGAGGATCGCAAGGGCCGCTACCACTGTTTCGGCTGCGGCGTTTCCGGCGATCATTTCCGTTTCCTGACCGAAATGGAGGGGATGAGTTTCCCGGAGGCCGTCCAGCAGATCGCCGATATGGCGGGGATCGCCCTGCCGCAGCCCGATCCGCAGGCCGAGCGTCGGGAGAAGGAACGGACATCCCTCCTGGACGTGATGGAGATGGCGACCGGCTTCTTCCAGGATCAGTTGCAGAGCGCTTCAGGCGCCAAGGCGCGTGCCTACCTGCGGGATCGCGGGCTGACGGGCAGGACCATCGAGACCTTTCGGCTGGGCTATGCCCCCGAGAGCCGCAACGCCCTCAAGGAGCATCTGGCGGGCAGGGGGGTGCCG
>JAEWKX010000268.1 GCA_023393575.1 Pseudomonadota bacterium | reverse complement strand
GGCGGTGCGCGAAACGCCCGCGATGCTGGGCGAGATCGACGCGGGTTCGCTGGTGCGCGACCTTGCCGACGAGATCGCCGAATGGAACACTGCCGGCGGTTTGCGCAACAGGCTCGAAAGCGTCGCGGCCACGATGGCCTGCCACGGCTCCGTCCGTTCCGGCCGGCGACTGCGGCCGGAGGAGATGAATGGCCTCCTGCGGCAGATGGAAGACACGCCGGGCTCCGGGCAGTGCAATCACGGCCGGCCCACCTATATCGAACTGAAGCTGGCCGACATCGAGCGGCTGTTCGGACGCAGTTGAGACTGGCGCTCCGCCGCCCGGCACGCTAGATGGTCCCATGATTTTCCGCAGGAGACGAAAGATGAACCGGTTCGAGGGAAGCGGCAATCGCGAAGCCACTATCCGGTATCTCGACGGCGATTACCAGATCGTTACCGCCGGCTCCCACGTCGTCTGCGCGGTCACCGGCGCCCTGATCCCCCTCGACGAGCTTCGTTACTGGAGTGTCGCCCGGCAGGAACCCTATATCGACGCCGCTGCGTCGCTGGAGGCCGACAAGCGTGCCGGCGTCCTGCCCAGCCAGAGCCGCTGATCCTCCGGAATCAGCGTCCCTTTCCACCTTCCCGAAGACGCCTCTGGCGATAGTTCGCAACGGCAAGGTCTATCACCTTGCCGGGAGCGCCTGGATCGTCGAAGCACATGTCCACCTCCACCACCCTGGTCTTGAGCAAGAGGTCTTCATAGGCGCCCTGCATTCCGGTCAACCGTACCGCGTCCTTGGCCGTCGTTACAGGCACGAGGCCCTGCCGGTCGGCCTCCCGAACGAGGTCGGCCACCTCGTCCTCGGTGAAATAGTGATGGTCGGGAAAAGACCGCTGCGCGACGATCTGCGCGCCGAGACCCTCCAGCGTCCGGTAGAATTTGGCGGGATCGGCGATCCCGGCAAAGGCCAGGACGCGCTTTCCCGCAAGGTCCGGTGCCGGCCGCGGCGCCAGCATTGCCACATGGACCGCCTTTCCCGCCCTCGCAGCCTGGCGAACCAACTGGTCGGCCGCATCGCCACTACCTACCTTCAGGATTGCCGACAGGTGGCGCATCTGTTCTGCGATCGGTGCGCGAACCGGGCCTCCCGGCACCAGATGGCCGTTGCCGATTCCCCGGACGCTGTCAATCACGATCAGGGCGAAATCCAGCGTCAGGCGGGCGCTCTGAAAGCCATCATCCATGATGACGAGGTCGATGCCTTCGGAGATGAGCTTCCTCGCGCCATCCGCCCGGCGGCGGGAAATCACGGTGGGCGCCACCCGCGACAACAGCAGGGCTTCGTCCCCGACGGCCGTCGCTCGGTGATGTCCGGCATCCACCAACGTGGTGACGTCCAGAGAACCGCCGTAACCGCGGGTGAGAAAGCCGGGCGTATATCCCTTAGCCTGCGCGGCCCGCGCCAGCGTCATGGCGGTCGGCGTCTTGCCGGCGCCGCCGACGGTGAAGTTTCCGACGCAAAGAACCGGCGCATCGATGCTCGCACGCGTGCCCATGGCCATTCGCCGTCCGGCGACCTGTCCATAGATGAAGGAGAACGGGGCAAGCCCCCATGCACGCCAGTCGGCCTTCGACCACCAAAACGGCGGCGCTTCGGATACCATCAGCAAAAACTCCCCGCGATCCAATCGGTCACCGGCACAAAAGGGAAAGTCCGCAGAAAAGGCAAGTGCAGGCTTCGGAGCGCCGGTGTCCGCGGCTAGCCCTGCAACAGGGTCTCGAGAGCGGTGATATCCTCGACGCAGATGTCGGCAAGGCCGGCGAGCGTTTCGCGCGAGCCCGTACCCGTCAGCACACCGATCTTCATACCGGCTCCGGCATTGGCTCCCATCTGGAGATCGTGGCGGTTGTCCCCGACCATCGCCACCTGTCGCGGCTCAAGCCGTGTCGCAGCGCAGAACCCGAGCAGCATGCCGGCATCCGGCTTCGTCCCGAAACCGCTGTCATAGCCGGCAACGAAGTCGACGCAGGAGGTAATCCCGAAGCGTTCCGCCGTCTGGCGGATCGACAGCTCGTTGTCGCTGGAGGCGATGCCGAGCTTCAGCCCCCGCGCCTTGAGCCGCGAGAACAATGCGTGGAGATCGGTGACCGGGACGGCATATTCCGTGGCACGCACGAACAATTCGTCGAGAAGAACCGTCAGCTCCGCCGCATCGACCGGCGAGCCCGCCGCCGAAAAGCCGAGGGCGATCTCTGCGGCATTGCCGGCGGCCAGCAGACTGTCGGCCCGCGTCAGACCCGTTTGCGGGTCCATGCCCACGGCGAGGAGAAGCCGGGGCTCCAGTTGGACATCGCCGGCTGCCGCAATGCGCGCCGCCTCACGGTTCACCGGGCCCCAGCTCTCGTCGTAGCGGATCAGGGTACCGTCCTTGTCGAAGAGGATGCCGGCGATACCGGAGCAGGACCGGCCGTTCATTGCGCCGCGGCGGCCTTCGGCTGCAGGCGCGCGCTGACCGTCAGCGGGTTGATATAGGGCTCGAGTGCCTTGACGGTCACGGCCAGCGCGCCGCGCATTTCCGTGATCGTTTCCTGCCCCGCGTCGATCATCTTGCGCCGGGCAAGATCATTGGAGAGCAGGTAGTGAATCGCCTTTGCCAGCATTTCCACGTCGCGCACCAACCGGGCCGCCCCCTTGCGGACCAGATTGGCATAGGCATCGCGGAAGTTCTGGACCTGGCTTCCGGAGAGCACCGCACAGCCGAGCATTGCGGGTTCAAGCGGGTTCTGCCCGCCCTCTCCCGTCAGGGAGCGGCCGACGAAGGCGACTTCCGTCAGCCGCAGATAGAGCCCCATCTCGCCCATGGAATCGCCGAGAAGGACGTCGGTTTCCGGCGTGATGGCGTCATTGCGCGACCGGCGCGCCACCACCAGTCCCTGGGCCTTCAGCATTTCCTCGATCGCATCCGCCCGCTCAGGATGGCGGGGAACGATGATCGTCAGCTGCCCGTTGCGAGGCTTCAGGACCTTGTGGATACCGGCGGCAACCTTTTCCTCGCCTTCGAAGGTCGAGATCGCCGCCCAGGTCTTGCGATCACCGATGTCCCGGCGATAGCGGTCGAGCACGACCGGATCACAAGGGGGCGGGTCAGTGTCGCCTTTCAGATTCCCCGAGACCAGAACCGGCCAGGCGCCGAGATCCCGGAAACGCTCAGCATCGATGTCCGATTGCGCGACGACGAGCGACATCCTGCCGAAAAGCGCCTCCGCGACCTGTTCATGGTTCCGCCACCGCTCGAAGGACCGGTCGGAAATGCGGGCATTGACCCTGATCTGCGGGATCTTCCGCCGGGACAGTTCCAGCATGGTGGTGGGCCAGATTTCCGATTCCGCCGTGATGCAGGCGTCGGGCCGCCAGTAGGATATGAAGCGCTTGACGGGGAACTTCATGTCAAGGGGCACGTACTGGTGGATGACGTCGTTTCCGAGGCGTGTCTTGACCAGTTCGGCGGAGGTCACCGTTCCCGTCGTCAGCAGGACATGGATGTCGCGCCGCCCCAGTTCACGCAGCAGCGGAACGAGCGCCAGCGTCTCGCCGACGCTCGCCGAGTGAGCCCACACGAGCGGCCCCCGCGGCCGTGGTGCGCTGGCATGCCCCAGCTTCTCGGACCGGCGGGCGCGGTCCTCCTTTCCCTTCCAGCTTCGATAGGTGAGATAGGGAGCGGCGAGCGGATAGAGCAGAATCCCGGCCACGCGATAGCCGGACAGCACAGCACGCGCCAATCCCCTGCTCATCGCGCCAACCCTCGATGCCTGCGAATGCCTGCCAATCTGAAAAACCCTCCGTGCGACGGAGCATAACCTGTTCTGTTACGAATACGTCAAAATAGCGTCGGGGAAACCATGGAACACAATGGTCTCCGCATCCAGCCACAGCGACAGGATATCCCCTGTTTCGACGCTCAGGCGCCCTTGGTCTCCGGATCGAGCAGCTTGTGCATGTGGACGATGAAGTAACGCATCTCGGCGTTGTCGACGGTCTGCTGCGCCTTGGCGCGCCAGGCGGTAAGCGCGGTGGCATAGTCGGGAAAGATGCCGACGACGTCGAGATTGTCGAGGTCCTTGAACTGGATCCCCTCGAGGCTCGCCAGTTCGCCACCGAAGACAAGGTGCAGCAGTTGTTTCTTTTCGCTCGTTTCCGGCATTGTCAGTCCCTTCAGCTTGTCCTCCCGGACGCTGTTCTTGCTGGCCGGGAGAGAAACGTCAACCTGCGGGTTCGTCTGGCATGAACCGGCGCAGTTTGTCCAGAGCCGGACCACTGCCGGCATGCAGCATCCCGTGCTTCACGCTTTCCCGATTGTATACGAGAGGCCGGCCATCAGCATCGAGCAGCCGGCCTCCGGCGCGCTCGAGTATGATGTCTGCCGCCGCCAGATCCCAGTCATGCGAGTTCCGCTTCACCACCGTGCCGTCGATACTGCCTTCGGCCGTCATGGCCAGCCGATAGGCCAGCGACGGCACGTGACGCACCCGGCGGATGGTATGAACGTCCTCCGCCGGAACCTTCCGCAGCAGGTCCTCGGCAATTGCCAGCGTCAGCGGCAGTGCCGGATCGCGACGGGAGACCGAAATGCGCTCGCCGTTCTTCAGGGCCGGCTCATCCACCGAGGCGCTGAATTCTTCGCCCAGTGCGGGCGCGACGAGCACGCCGGCTACGGGACGTCCCCGGTGCACCACCGCGACCGACACGCACCAGGTCCGCTCACGGGCAATAAACGCCCGCGTTCCATCGATCGGATCGACGACGAAGAGGGTATCATGGGAAAGGCGGGCGCTGTCGTCGTCCGTCTCTTCCGAAAGCCAGCCGTAGTGCGGCCGGGCCGCGATCAACTGGCTTTCGAGGCGGTCATTGGCGGCGAAGTCGGCAGCGCTTACCGGCGATCGCCCCTCGTTCTTCCACCAGACCTCCGGAGACTGCCCGAAAAAGGAATGCGCAACCTCTCCGGCCTCGCGGGCCGCCTGTCGGATCAAATCAAGGTCTGCCTGCCAGTCCGGATGCTCGCCGGCCATCGGATCAGCGTCCGGCGAGGGTCATGCCCTCGATCGCCAGGGTCGGCGAGGCGACACCGAACTTGCGGTCGATATCGTTCGCCGGCGTAAGGCGCATGAACATGTCCTTCAGGTTGGAGGCGATGGTCACCTCCGATACGGGAAAGGACAGTTCGCCGTTCTCGATCCAGAAACCGGTCGCGCCGCGGCTGTATTCGCCGGTGATCATGTTGACCCCCTGCCCGATCAGCTCCGTCACGTAGAACCCGTTGCCGACGCCGCGGATCAGTTCTTCCGGCGACATCATCCCCGGCTCCAGCGCCAGGTTCGTCGAGGCAGGTGCTACAGCCGAACCGCCGCGCACACCTCGTCCGTTGGTCGGAAGCCCGAGCTCCCGGCCGGTGGATGTCGACAGGAACCAGTGATTAAGAACGCCGTCCTCGATCATCACGAGCCGCTTGCCCGAAACACCCTCGCCGTCGAACGGACGGGACGAGGAGCCGCGGACGACCAGCGGATCATCGGTGACGTCGAGCCCCGCCTTCAGCACCCGCTGTCCCATCTTGTCGCGCAGGAAGCTGGTCTTGCGGGCGACCGCGGCACCGTTGATGGCCCCGGCTATGTGCCCGACGAAGCCGCGTGCGATCCTCGGATCGAAGACCACCGTGAGATTGCTGCCGGTATCCACCTGGCGAGGGTTGAGGCGCCGGACCGCCCGCTCTCCCGCGCGGCGTCCGATGGTCCGCGGATCGTCCAGATCGGCGAAATAGAGCCGGCTGTCGTAGTCGTAATCGCGCTCCATCTTCGTGCCTTCGCCGGCGATGACGCTGACCGACCGGCCGAAGCGGCTGGCCATGTAGCTGCCGGAAAAGCCGTGGGAGGTGACCAGCACGAGGCCTCCCATGCCTGCGGACGCTCCCGCGCCGGAGGAGTTGGTGACGCCCGCCACATCGAGGGCGGCCTGTTCCGCCTCCAGCGCCGCCTCCCGCAGCTTCTCCGTCGGGACCTCGGTGTCATCGAAGAGCTGAAGATCGGGATAGCTCCTGGCCAGGTCGGCTTCCTCGGCCAGACAGGCATAGGGATCCTCCGGGGAAACACGGGCCATGGCGACCGCCCGCTCCGCCAGCACCTTCATGTCGAAGCCGGGATTGGCCGACACGCTGGCGACGCGTTTCCCGACGAACACCCGAAGCGAAAAATCGTCGCTCTCGGATGCTTCGGTGCCTTCCACCTTGCCGAGCCGGACGCTGACGGAGCGCGATCGGGAACGGACGACCACCGCATCCGCCTGATCGGCCCCGGCGGCCCTGGCCAGGTCGATCAGTTCGGTTGCGCGGGCGAGGAGAGCTTCGGAATCGATGGCGGAGGTCATTGTGTGCCTTTCGTTGCCGCTCCATTTATTGTGCGGCATGTAAGGCATCAAGACTCACTGCCGCGATTCTTGAAC
>JAEWKX010000265.1 GCA_023393575.1 Pseudomonadota bacterium | reverse complement strand
CGGTAGAACAGCAACGAACCGGGATTGTTCGCCTTGATCTCGATGTACTGCTCCATCATCGGAGTCGCAGAGGCACGGCTTTCGGCCGAGGCCAGTTCGGCGGTGCTCAGCGCATCGATGGAGAATCTTTCAAATTGGGTCACGGAACCGATTTTTTGTTGCGCGCAGGGATTGGCGACTCTATCGATGTTGGCCCCTGAAAGACAACATCTGCCGCGGCCGCAACGACGGCTGCCCACAAGAAGCTGGAGACGCTATGCCCGTGAACGACAAGGCCGCCCGGCAACGCGCCTCCGTGACGGAACAGGAAGCGCTCGCCTTCCACGCGGAGGGCCGGCCCGGCAAGCTGGAGATCTACCCGACAAAGCCGATGGCGACGCAGCGCGATCTGTCGCTTGCCTATTCGCCGGGCGTAGCCGTTCCCGTCAAGGCGATCGCTGCCGATCCCGCCACGGCCTACGACTACACGACCCGCGGCAACATGGTGGCCGTGATCTCCAACGGCACCGCCATCCTCGGGCTCGGCTATCTCGGCGCGCTGGCCTCCAAGCCCGTGATGGAAGGCAAGTCCGTGCTGTTCAAGCGCTTCGCCGATGTGGACTCCATCGACCTCGAAGTCGATACCGAGAACGTCGACGAATTCATCAACTGCGTGCGGTTCCTGGGGCCCTCCTTCGGCGGCATCAACCTCGAGGACATCAAGGCGCCGGAATGCTTCATCATCGAAAGCCGCCTGCGTGAACTGATGGACATCCCGGTCTTCCACGACGACCAGCACGGGACGGCCATCATCGCCGCCGCCGGACTGATCAACGCGCTGGAACTGACCGGCCGCGACCTTGAAACGACAAAGCTCGTCTGCAACGGCGCCGGCGCGGCCGCGATCGCCTGCATCGAGCTCATCAAGGCGATGGGTTTCAACCCGGACAACATCACCCTCTGCGACACCAAGGGCGTCATCTACCAGGGTCGCACCGAGGGCATGAACCAGTGGAAGTCGGCGCATGCTGCCAAGACCGACAAGCGCACGCTGGAAGAAGCGATGAATGGCGCCGACGTGGTCTTCGGCCTGTCCCAGAAGGGAGCCTTCAGCGAAGAGATGATCCGCTCCATGGCGGAATGCCCGATCATCTTCGCGATGGCCAACCCCGATCCGGAGATCACGCCGGAGGAGGTCGCGCGCATTCGCGACGACGCGATCATGGCGACCGGCCGTTCGGATTACCCCAACCAGGTCAACAACGTCCTCGGCTTTCCCTATATCTTCCGCGGCGCGCTCGACGTGCGGGCGACGCAGATCAACGATGCCATGAAGATCGCGGCCGTGCGGGCGCTCGCCAACCTCGCGCGCGAGGACGTGCCGGACGACGTAGCCGCCGCCTACCAGGGCAACCGGCCACGCTTCGGCTCGCAATACATCATTCCCGTGCCGTTCGATCCACGGCTGATCTCGGCCATTCCGGTCGCCGTCGCCGAAGCCGCGATGGAAAGCGGGGTAGCGCAGCGCAATATCCCCGATCTGGCAGCTTACGCACGGGAGCTCTCCGCCCGCAGGGACCCCATGGCCGCAACGACACAAGGCATCTATGAACGGGTGCGTCGCTTCCCGAAGCGGGTCGTCTTCGCCGAGGCGGAAGAAGAGCAGGTCATGCGCGCGGCGATCTCCTTCGCCCATCACCAGCTCGGCACCGCGATCCTGCTCGGGCGGGACGACGTCATCCGGACGGCGGCGGAAAAGGCGGGCATAGACCTGGACCGCCCCAATATCGAGATCGTCAACGCCCGCATTTCCGACCGCGTCGAAACCTATATCGACCACCTTTACGCGCGCCTGCAGCGGAAGGGCTTCCTGCTCCGCGACGTACAGCGCCTCATCCACAACGACCGAAACCACTTCGCGGCCACCATGGTGGCCGTCGGCGATGCCGATGCCATGGTGACGGGCACGACCCGGAACTACGCGACGGCTCTTCAGGATGTGCGCCGCTGCATCGACACCAAGCCCGGCCACCGGGTCATCGGCGTCTCGCTGGTGCTTTCCCGCGGCCGCACCGTCTTCGTGGCGGATACGGCAGTCCACGACATGCCGACGGCGGAGGAACTGGCGGACATTGCGATGGAAGCCGCACGCGTCGCGCGCCGGATGGGGTACGAGCCTCGGGTGGCAATGCTGGCCTATTCCACTTTCGGCCAGCCGACGGGTGAACGGTCCGAGCGAGTTCGTGAGGCCGTCAAGATACTCGATCGCCGCCAGGTCGATTTCGAATACGATGGTGAAATGGGAGCCGACGCCGCCCTGAACCCGCAGCGCATGGAGCAATATCCGTTCTGCCGGCTCTCCGGGACGGCCAACGTGCTGGTCATGCCGGCGATCCACTCTGCCTCCATCTCGACGCGGATGCTGGCGGAACTCGGGACAGCGACCGTGATCGGGCCGCTGCTCGTCGGGCTCGACAAATCGGTTCAGATCACGTCCATGGGCGCCAAGGATTCCGACATCGTCAACATGGCCGCTATCGCGGCCTATAATGCCGGAACCTGACCGTCTGCCTGATGCGGCGTGCACTCAACTTGCGAAACGACCC
The DNA here is from genome assembly GCA_023393575.1 of Pseudomonadota bacterium. Lineage (GTDB taxonomy): Bacteria > Pseudomonadota > Alphaproteobacteria > Rhizobiales > Rhizobiaceae > Neorhizobium. Next base: position 1,145 of record JAEWKX010000265.1, on the reverse strand, counting down.
GCATCGGCGCCGTAATAGTTGATGTAGCGGTCCGAGATGGCGGCAATCGGCAGCACTACCAGGACGTCGGTGGTATTGAAGGCCTGGTCTACCACCGCCCCTTGACCGATCATCGCGCCAAGGCGCAGGTAACCCTTGATCAGCGGCGGCATCGCAGCCAGCGCCTTGCGGGCATCGATGCCTTCACGCGGCATCAGATCCATTTCGCGGTAGAGTTCCGGCCGCGCCGATACGGCCCACTCGCCGCTCGCCTTCACATTGTGATGGAGGAAGGAAAGGGCCAGTGCATGCTCTTCCGGCCGGATGCCGGGAAAGGATGCGCAACCGAACATCGCGCTGACGCCGTGTCTCAGCGCATAGGCCCAGTTCCCCTGCCAGAGCAGTTCCACCGTCCGCTTCGTCCGGTAGTCGGGAAGGACGCAGGAGCGGCCAAGCTCCATGAACTGCTTGTCGGGATGACGTGCGAGCATTGGCCCGATCTCGAATTCCGAGGCGGAATAGAAGCCGCCATGGGACATGGCCACCTGCTGGCGCAGCAAGCGGTAGGTGCCGACGATCTGATCCTCGACATCACCCTCGATGCCCCTGTCGATGACAAGCAGGTGGTCGCAGAATGAATCGAAGACATCGACGTCTCGACGCAGGCGCATCGCGTCGGGAGGAAGTTGTGCCTTCATCTCCTCCACGAACACCCTGAAGCGAACGGCCTGCGCAGCATCCACCTCGCGCTCGTTGCGTGCGAGGCGCGTTTCGAGGCTGCCGATCCGTCCGAGGATTTCGCCGGCCGGATGCAGCAGCAGAGGCTGGCTAGGGTTCGCGTTCACGTCGTGCTTCAGGAATTCCAGCGCCATGGTGATTTGCCCCGCAGGTTCAACTCACCGCCAATAATCATCTTCCTACAACAGAAAAATGACAACGGCTGTCACAATAGGTTCGAGGAACCTCGATCGTCAATGCGGATCGGAGGGCTGGGGCGCCAGACCCTCCACGACCCTCAACAGATGCGCGGGATCGGCCGGTTTCGTCAGCCTCGCGCTTACGGCCAGGGCTTCCATGCCGTCCCGGGAGTTCTCAGCAGCATCTCCGGAAAGCACGATGACCGGACGGGAGGACAGTCCTCCTGCATTCTCGTGCCTGCGCAGTGC
>JAEWKX010000215.1 GCA_023393575.1 Pseudomonadota bacterium | reverse complement strand
GAGGCCTACGAGACCTTGAAGGATCCTCAGAAGCGCGCAGCCTACGATCGCTTCGGCCATGCGGCCTTCGAGGGCGGCGGAGGCTTCGGGGCAGGCGGCTTCGGAGCGGCCGGAGCGGGTGGCTTCTCGGACATCTTCGAAGACATCTTCGGCGACATGATGGGCGGCGGCCGGGCACGTCGATCCTCCGGAGGACGCGAGCGCGGCGCCGACCTTCGCTACAACATGGAAATCACGCTGGAAGAGGCCTTCACCGGCAAAACGGCGCAGATTCGCGTGCCGACGTCGATCACCTGCGACGTATGCTCCGGTTCCGGTGCGAAACCCGGCACGCAGCCGAAGACCTGCGCCACCTGTCACGGTTCCGGCCGCGTCAGGGCGAGCCAAGGCTTTTTCTCAGTGGAACGAACCTGTCCGACGTGCCATGGCCGCGGCCAGACGATTACCGACCCCTGCACCAAGTGCCACGGCCAGGGACGCGTGTCGGAAGAGCGTTCGCTGTCGGTCAACATCCCGTCCGGCATCGAGGACGGCACCCGCATTCGCCTGCAAGGCGAGGGCGAGGCCGGCATGCGCGGAGGTCCGTCGGGAGATCTCTATATCTTCCTTTCGGTGAAGCCGCATCAGTTCTTCCAGCGCGATGGAGCGGACCTGTTCTGCACTGTGCCGATCTCCATGACGACGGCCGCGCTCGGCGGCACGTTCGACGTCGCGACGCTGGACGACACCAAGTCCCGCGTAACGGTGCCGGAAGGCACGCAGCCGGGCAAGCAGTTCCGTCTCAAGGGAAAGGGCATGCCGGTATTGCGCTCGTCGCAGACGGGCGACCTCTACATCCAGATCCAGATCGAGACTCCCCAGAAGCTGACGAAGCGGCAGCGCGAGCTGCTTCAGGAGTTCGAGGAGATCTCGTCGAAGGAGACCAACCCGGAGTCGAGCGGTTTCTTCGCCCGGATGAAGGAGTTCTTCGAGGGATAGGGCGCTCCGACGCTCCCCAGCACCCGGAAGGCGGCGGCACTCGCCGCCTTTCCTGTTTCAGGTCATGGCATGAACCGAGGAGGACACGAGCAGGAGCCCAAAGCCGAACAGGCCGGTCGCCGCCGACTTTCGGACGATGCCCGGCCCCAGCAGGGGCCCGCCGCCACCGGCGACCAGAGCTCCAGCCATCAGCCAGAGATTGGCCACGAGGACAACAAATCCGGAAAACACCATAATCCACGGCAGGAGTTCAACGAGCGGGCCCTGCGGCATGATGACCAGCGCGATGATCGGTGCCTTCGGGTTGAGCGCAGTGGTCAGCAGGACGCGTAGTCCATCCACCTCGCTGCCAGGGGCCGGTGGGTGGTTCGAGGCATGCCAAAGGCGCCAGCTCAGGAAGAGCACCCAGACGGCGGCTACGCCCCTCGCCCATAGAAGCGCCGAGGGATAAAGAACCGACACAGGAGCCGCGACGAGCAGAACCGGCACGATCACCAGGAGATAGCCCGCCAGTTCGGCTGCAATGAGCACCAGAGAGCCGCGCCAGCCGCGCCCATATCCCGCCAGCATCATCAGCGTATTGGTCGGACCGGGCGTCAGGAGCAGCAGGAGGACGGCTGCGGAAAAGGAAAGGAGGTGCATGATCAGCTTCGCTGAGGGTTCGCCGGCGATGGCAGTCGCTTCCCTCTACCACACATTCGGAAACGGGAGTTGACGTCAATCAACTGAATTGCCGTGCAGGTTCCGCCGTCAGTAATGAGGTGGCCGCGTGATCGGCGGCGCTTCCAGCGAGCTCTCTTCCAGACGCAGGAAGCGCTCCGTCAGCCGGTCAAGCTTGGCGCGCGTCTGCTCCACCACCTTCCACTGCTCGGCCAACTGGTCCGACAGTTCCTCGATCACCTTTGCCTGGTGGGCGGCAAGTTCTTCCAGGCGCATGATCCGGTCGTCGGTATCAGCCACGGCAGGTCCTTCCAGTCGTTGAGGCGAAGACGCTAGAGCTGCTTCTTCCGCTTATAGGGCATCAGCATGATGGCCGAGGCTGTTACAGCACCGCCAAAGGTCAGCGCAAGCGGTACGGCCACCATGACGAAGGACAGGAGAGGCATTCGCGAGCGCCCTATATGCCTGCCTAAACCGTAGAGATTGAACCACCACAAGGCTACAGCGATCACGAGGCCGAGCCCGAAGCCGAAAAGCGCATTGACCGCCAGGAACCGCAACATCTCACGGTGGTCCCGGCGAGCCTCCTCCGGCGTCAGGTCATCATTCATCAACATAAAGAGCCTCCCGGGAGACATGGCGTCGCCTTGAATAGCGAAAGAGCCCGCGCATGTCGCGCGACAAACTGTCAACCTTCGGAAAAGTTCCGCACCCCCACAGATCCTCTTACGGCGCGGAAGGGCGCGCTTGCCATCGCGGCAGAGAACCCTTAGCTCATCGGTACCAGATGCGGACACCCATGGCCCAGAAAGCATTCCTCTCCCGCCTGAAGCTCACCGACTTCCGGAACTATCCGGAAGCGGTTCTCGCGTTCGATGGTCGCCATGTCGTTCTGACGGGCGACAATGGCGCAGGCAAGACCAATCTGCTGGAAGCCGTCTCATTCCTTTCGCCTGGACGAGGCCTGCGCCGCGCCGTCCTGAGCGAGGTGAGCCGCGTCGGGGGAACCGGCGGCTTCTCGGTCTTTGCCGAGGTCGAGGGCATGGAGGGCGACGTCTCGTTGGGCACCGGCATCGACGGCGACAGTGACAGCCTTTCCCGGCGTTTGCGGATCAACGGCACAGCCGCAAGATCGTCCGAGGAACTCTCCGATCATCTGAGTGTCCTCTGGCTCACCCCTGCGATGGACGGGCTGTTCACCGGCCCCTCGGCGGACCGCCGGCGGTTCCTCGACCGGCTGGTCCTGTCGATCGACCCCGGCCATGGCCGGCGCGCGAACGACTTCGAAAGGGCGATGCGCAGCCGCAACCGGCTTCTCTCCGAAGGGCGGTACGATCCGGCCTGGGTTTCCGCTGTGGAGGCGCAGATGGCGGGGCTGGGCATTTCGATGGCGGCGGCCCGCCGGGAAATGCTCGGCCTGCTGCGCCATCTCGCCAGCGTGAGCCGACAAGAACCGTTCCCTACCCCTGTCCTCGCATTGGAAGGCTTTCTCGACGAAGCTGGCGACATGCCTGCAGCGGAACTGGAGGAACGATACCTGGACATGCTCCGCAAGGGCCGCGGGCGTGACGCCGCCGCCGGCCGCACCCTGGAAGGCCCCCACCGGAGCGACCTTCTGGTGCGCCATCGTGAAAAGGACATGGACGCCGGACGATGCTCGACGGGCGAGCAGAAGGCCCTGCTGATCGGCCTTATCCTTGCCCATGCCCGCGTGACCGCGAACATGACCGGATTTTCGCCCGTGCTTCTCCTCGACGAGATCGCCGCACATCTGGACGAGGGCCGACGGGCCGCACTCTTCGATCTCGTGCACGAATTGGGCGGACAGGCCTTCATGACGGGCACGGACGAAGAGATGTTCTCCGCACTCGGCGACAGGGCGCAGTTCCTAAGGGTGGACGGCGGCAGCATCCGCAGGTGACCGCTGCTTTCAACGCGCCGGCAAGGCTGCTAGACTCGCGTGATGCAGCTGACATCGGAAGACATCGAGCGCTATCGCCGTCACATCCTGCTTCCAGAAATCGGAGGAGCAGGGCAGCAGCGCCTGAAGAGCGCCAGGGTGCTGGTGGTCGGGGCCGGCGGCCTGGGTGCGCCTGTCCTTCTCTATCTTGCCGCGGCAGGTGCCGGGACGCTCGGCATCATAGACGACGACATGGTCTCGCTTTCGAACCTGCAGCGACAGGTCATCCACGACACCGGAACGATCGGCGAGGCGAAGACAGCGAGCGCTCGCGCGCAGCTGGTACGGCTCAATCCGGGAGTTCGCGTCCTCACTTTCGAGGAGCGGTTCTCCCTCGACTGGGCCCGGCTGCATCTCCCACTCTTCGACTTCATGGTGGACGGATCCGACAACTTCGACACGCGCTATGCCTGCGCCGACGCCGCACAGGCCGCCGAAGTCCCCCTGGTGACCGGAGCGGTAGGGCGCTTCGACGGCTCCGTCACCGTTCTGAAGCCCTACGAGGCCGGACCGAACGGCATCCTCAACCCCACCTATCACGACCTTTTCCCGGAGAAGCCGCCGGAGGGCCTGATCCCTGCCTGTGCGGAGACAGGCATCATCGGAGCGCTCCCCGGCGTAATCGGGACGCTGATGGCGATGGAGACCATCAAGCTCATAGCCGGCGTGGGAGAGCCGCTCATCGGCCGCCTGTTGCTCTATGACGCACTTGCTGCGCGGTTCGATATCATTCGCTACAAGCGTCGCACCTCCCAGGCCGCAGCCGGATGAGCGAGATCGTGCGGATCGGCCCGGATTTCGGCCGTTGGAGGGAATTGCTGGATCTCATTCGGTCATCCTTCGCTTACATGGACGACGTCATCGATCCGCCATCGTCGGTTCACCGGCTGACGCCCGCATTGCTGGCGCAAAAGGCCCGTGACGAAATCGCCTTCGCGGCCCTGTGCGAAAGCGACCTGGCAGGATGCATCTTCTGCCGCATCGAGACGAACAGCCTCTATGTGGGCAAGCTCGCGGTCACCCCCGGGCTGCAGGGGAAGGGGCTGGGCCGACGACTGATGGCCAGGGCGCAGGACATCGCCATGGAGAGCGGTTTGCCGGCGCTACGGCTTGAGACGCGCGTCGAACTCACCAGCAACCATGCCCTGTTTGCCCATTGGGGATTCGAAAAGACCGCCGAGAACCTTCACGCCGGCTTCGGCCGGACCACATCGATAGAGATGCGCAAGCTGCTCGGCTAAGCTCAGTTCCTGCCCGGGAGCACCCGGTTGGGAGGACGATGGCCGTCGAAGAAGGCACGGATATTGATGATGACCTTGTCGCCCATGTCGATACGGCCTTCGATCGTCGCCGAGCCCATATGCGGCAGGAGGACCGCGCGTCCCTGGTTCGCAAGCTTTACCAATTTCGGATTGACCGCGGGCTCGTTCTCGTAAACGTCAAGGCCGGCACCCGCGATCTTGCCATCCCGGAGCAGTTGGATCATCGCCGCCTCGTCGATGATATCGCCGCGCGCCGTGTTCACGATGAGGCTTGTGGGCTGCAGCAGCGCAAGCCGCCTTGCCGAAAGCAGGTGGAAAGTTGCAGGGGTCGAAGGGCAGTTCACCGAGACGATATCCACGCGCGCCAGCATCTGGTCGAGGCTGTCCCAGTAGGTCGCCTCGAGTTCCTCCTCCGTCGCCGGATGAACCCGCTTGCGGTTGTGATAGTGGATCGAGAGGCCGAATGCCTTCGCCCTGCGCGCCACGGCCGTGCCGATACGCCCCATTCCGACGATGCCGATACGCTTTCCCCAGATGCGCCGGCCGAGCATCCAGGTCGGCGACCAGCCTGCCCAGTCACCCGGATGATCCGTCAGGATCCGCGCACCCTCCGGCAGCCGCCGGGACACGGCGAGGATCAGCGCCATGGTCATGTCGGCGGTGTCTTCGGTCAGCACGTTCGGGGTGTTCGTGACGGTTTTCCCCTTGCGGGCCGCCGCATCGATATCGATGTGATCGGTTCCGTTGGAAAAACCGGCGATCAGCTTGAGATTCGGCCCCGCACCTTCGATCAGTTCCTCATCGATCCGATCGGTAACGGTGGGCACAAGAACGTCGGCCGTCTTCATCGCAACTGCGAGTTCATCACGCGTGCGAGGCACGTCATCGACATTCAGCTCCGCGTCGAAGAGTTCCCGCATGCGTGTCTCCACAGCATCCGGGAGCTTGCGGGTGATATAGACCTTGGGCTTCTTCTTCGCGGTCATGGCGTCGTATTCAGAGGTCCTTAACCAAGTCGGGCGATATTCGACGTATCCAGGGCGTTTCTACCAGACCCGTCAGCGAAGACAAACAAAACGTCGCGCAGACGGACTGTCGCCCCGCAACGACGTGGTCTCGCGGCCCGCCCGGACGGCGGCGCGGAGTTTCCGGAAGTAACCGAATGCGCAGTGTTTTCCTAACCGCACTCGTCGCCCTTTTGACGGCAGCCGCAACAATCCTGTCCCCGGTGCCGATCCATGCCCAGGGAGCCAAGGGGCCGAGCGGGCTTCCGCTCCCCCGATTCGTCAGCCTGAAATCGAAGCGGGTAAACATCCGGATCGGACCGAGCACGGACTATGCCGTCGCATGGATGTACCTGAAATCCGGCACGCCGATGGAGATCATCCAGGAATACGACAACTGGAGGCGCGTGCGCGACGCCGACGGCACCGAGGGATGGGTGAACCAGGCCCTGCTTTCGGGCGAAAGAACCGCAGTGGCCGCACCATGGATGCGCGGCAAGGGCGGCGACGTCTTCGTCAACATGCGACGCGAACCCCAGGCCTCGGCCACGGTCGTGGCCAAGCTTCAGCCGGGCGTCGTGGTGTCCGTTCACGAATGCAACGGCGACTGGTGCCAGACTACCGCCAGCGGCACCGAAGGCTGGGTCAGTCAGGCCGAAATTTGGGGTGCCTATCCGGGGGAAGCCTTCAAGTAGGCACGCCCTCAAGCAGCCCTTCCCGGATCGCAGCGTCCTGCAGCGACTCCATGGGGCGCGGACCGATCTGACGGATGACGATCGCCGCAGCCAGACAGCCAAGCCGGCCACAGTCGGCGAGTGAGCGACCATGGGTGTATCCGTGGAGGAAACCCGCCGCGAAGAGGTCTCCCGCACCCGTCGTATCCACGACATCCCCAACCTTGTAGGCTTCGATCTTCACCCGCTCGTCCCCGCGCAGGATGATCGCGCCGTCCTCGCTGAGGGTGACGGCGGCGAGCTTGCAGTCCGCGGCGATGCTCGTCAATGCCAGCTCGAAATCCTCCGTCTCGTAGAGCGAGAGCGCCTCCTGCTTGTTGGCGAACACGATGTCTACGGTGCCGGAGCGCATCAGGTCCAGAAACTCGGCGCGATAGCGGTCGACGCAGAAAGGATCGGAGAGCGTCATCGAAACTTCCCGTCCGGCTTCATGTGCGATCCGGGCGCATTCGAGGATCGCTTCTTTCGCGCGCGGCGGATCCCACAGATAGCCTTCGAAATAGGTGACGGTGGAGGCCGCGACCACATCGGGCTCGACATCGTTCGGGCCTAGTTCGACGCATGCGCCAAGATAGGTGTTCATCGAACGCTCGCCATCCGGCGTCACGAAGATCATCGAGCGCGCCGTCGGCGGGTTGCTTCCTTCCGGTTTTGTCGCGTAATGCACGCCCTGCGCCCGGATGTCGTGCTGAAATATCTTGCCAAGTTGGTCTTCGGCAACCTTGCCGAAGTAGGCTGCCCTGCCGCCGAGGCCGGCGATGCCAGCAGCAGTGTTGCCCGCCGAACCGCCCGACGCCTCTACCGCCGGCCCCATCTTGGAGTACAGCAGCTCGGCACGATCGGCGTCGATCAGGTTCATCGCACCCTTGATGATGGCGTTGTCGCCGAGGAAGCTGTCGTCGCAACGCGCGATGATATCGACAATCGCGTTGCCGATTGTGAGAACGTCATATCTGGACATCCAGGCCAAGCCCCTTTTGTTGCCGGAATGGTGGTGCGCTGTTCTCGCACATGCGAGAAAGAAACCCTAGTGGCCGAGAGCAGGAATCCGTGCGGAAATGCTGCTACGGACGATCCGTATTTGTGAAGAAGCCTCATATAAGCTAGGTCGCCCATACCTTTTGCCGATCTCAGGAAAGCATCCTCCCCCGTGTCCACCACCCTCGTCAATGTCGCCCCCGTCTTCCTGCTGATCCTCACGGGCTGGATCGTCGCCCGCACTGGAATCCTCAACGAGACGACCGGCGACGCGCTCGGCGAATTCGTCTTCAAGATCGCCGTACCCATGCTGATCTTCCGCACACTTGCCGATGCGCACTTCGAGGGGGTCTCGCCGTTCCGTCTCTGGATCGCCTACTTCACGGGAGTGGCGGTCACTTGGACGGCAGGTCATCTGGTCGCGAAATACGCCTTCGGACGCGACGACAAGATCGGGGTGATCGCCGGCATGTCCGCCGCCTTCGCCAACAACGTGTTCATCGGTCTGCCGCTCGTGGGCCGCTCCGTCGGCGATGACGGGCTGGTGGCGCTTTCGATCCTGCTCGCCATCCACCTGCCGCTGATGATGATCGTCGGCACCATCCTGATGGAAAGGGCTTCCGTGGTCGTGGATGGCGGCGAACGCCGGGGCCTGAGGGCCATCCTCCTGCAGGTCGGATCGAACCTCGTCCGCAACCCGTTGGTCATCGCGCTCGCGGCTGGTCTCGTCTTCAACCTGGCCGGCCTGACGCTCACCCCTGTCATCGGCACGGTCGTCGGCCAACTGTCCAATGCCGCCGGGCCTGCCGCGCTGATCTCCATCGGCATGGCGCTGACCCGGTATCCAGTACGCGGCAATATCGGGCTTACCGGCGCGATCGCTGCTCTGAAGCTCTTCCTCCTCCCGGCGGCCGTATTCATGACGGGCAAGCTTGTCGGGCTCAGTCCGGCCTGGTCGGCGGCGATGGTACTGACATCGTCGGTTCCAACCGGAATCAACGCATGGCTGATCGCCCATCGGTTTCGAAGCGGACAGAACATTGCCGCCTCCACCATCAGCGTCACGACGGCTCTCGGCATTGTCTCGGTGAGTTTCTGGGCCTGGCTTCTCGCCTAAGAAGACTTTTCCAGCACCCGGGCATGAAAAAGCCCGGCACGAGGCCGGGCTTTTCTCCATTCTCGAACGGGTCTGGCCAACTCAGTTGTTGGCTGGCGCAGGCTGGCCTTCAGCCGCAGGCTGCTCCGCAGCGGGAGCGGCAGGCGCTTCCGTGGCGGGAGCGGTGCTTTCGATAGCGGGAGCGGCAGGCGCCTCGGCAGCGGGAGCGGTGCTTTCGGTAGCGGGAGCGGCGGGCGTCTCAGCGGCCGGAGCGGTGCCTTCGGCGGCGGGGGCGTCCGTAGCCGGAGCTGCTTCCTCGGCTGCAGGCTCTGCAGCGTCAGCAGGGGCCGTAGCCTCGCCCTCTGCCGGAGCGGCCGCATCCGCTTCCGGCAGAGGAGCCGGGCTGTCGGAGAGGCTGCGCAGGTAGGCGA
>JAEWKX010000214.1 GCA_023393575.1 Pseudomonadota bacterium | reverse complement strand
CGCAGGCACTGTCGGTCCCCCTCATCGACACGGATGCAGAAATCGAGAAGGTCTCGCGGATGTCGATCGCCGAGCTTTTCTCGGCCTATGGCGAGGCCGAGTTCCGCGCTCTTGAAACACGAGTCATCGGACGGCTTCTTCGAGGCGGACCCAAGGTCATTTCCACCGGAGGCGGCGCCTTCATCAACGCGAACACGCGCAGGCTGATCAAGGAAGACGGGATATCCGTCTGGCTGAAAGCCGATCTGGATGTGCTGTGGGAACGGGTCAACAAGCGTGATCATCGGCCGCTGCTCAAGACGGAAAATCCGAGGGCGACGCTCGAGAATCTGATGAACCAGCGGTATCCAATCTATTCCGAGGCTGACCTCACCGTGCATTCCGGCAACGTCCGGAAGGAGGCCATGGTAACCAGCGTGCTTTCGGCCGTGACCGCACTCGCCGAGAAAGGCCAGACAAAATGAATGCTCCGACACCCAGGCCGAACGAGCGCCTCGTCCACGTTCCGCTCGGTGATCGTGCCTACGATATCCTGATCGGTCCCGGGCTCATCGGCCGCGCGGGGGGTGAACTCATCTCGCGCCTGAAGGGACGGCGTGCTGCCATCATCACCGACGAGAACGTTGGCGCCCGATATCTTGCGCCGCTGATGGACAGCCTGCAGACCGACGGCGTGGAGGCCGTGTCGCTTGCTCTGCCGGCAGGCGAGAAGACGAAGAGCCTCGACAGCCTGGCAGCGGTGACGGACATGGTGCTGTCGGCCCGCATCGAACGCAACGACGCCGTCATTGCGCTCGGCGGCGGCGTTGTCGGCGATCTTTCGGGATTCGCGGCCGGAATCGTGCGGCGCGGAGTCCGTTTCATCCAGATCCCGACCTCGCTGCTCGCCCAGGTGGATTCTTCCGTGGGTGGCAAGACGGGAATCAATACGCGGCACGGCAAGAACCTGCTCGGGGTCTTTCACCAGCCGGATCTGGTGCTTGCCGATACCGCAGTGCTCGACAGCCTTTCGCCGCGCGAGTTCCGTGCGGGCTACGCGGAGGTCGTCAAATACGGCCTGATCGATAAACCCTATTTCTTCCATTGGCTGGAGAGGCACTGGAAGCAGGTGTTCGAGGGCGGACCCGAGCGGATCGAAGCCATCGCCGTCAGTTGCCAGGCAAAGGCCGATGTCGTGGTCGAGGACGAGCGGGAAACGGGCCGGCGGGCGCTTCTGAATCTCGGCCATACGTTCGGCCATGCGCTGGAAGCCGCGACGGCCTACGACAGCAGCCGCCTCGTGCATGGCGAAGGCGTCGCCATCGGAATGGTGCTTGCCCATCGGTTCTCGGCGCGCTTGAACCTTGCCAGTCCGGACGATGCCGGCCGCGTTGCGGCCCATCTTCGCGAGGTGGGCCTTCCGACGGAGATGCGGGATATCCCTGGCGAACTGCCGTCGACCGACGTTCTGATGGACGCCATCTCACAGGACAAGAAGGTCAAGGGCGGCAAGCTCACTTTCATCCTCACGCGCGGCATCGGTCAATCGTTCGTCGCCGACGAGGTTCCCGCCTCGGAAGTAATGGCCTTCCGAAAGGACATGCGGAATCGATGACCAAGCCGGAAGGTCTGCTGTCGCGCCTCGTGAACCGACTCGTCCGACGGCTCGTGCGGTGGACGGGTGCCAGGCTTTCGCCGCAGACGCTCGTACTGGCCAGCCATGAGGAGCTTCGTGCTGCGCTCGAACTTCTGTATCAGCAGCCGGGGACGGAAAAGGCGGGTCGCGACAGGCTGAGCAGTCTTTCCGAACTGGAGGAACTCGAGGTATCCGATGTCATGCGGCATCGCACCGCCATGCGCGGCATCAACGCCGCCGACCCTCCGGAAACCGTGGTGCGCACCATCCTCGAAAGCCCCTATACACGGATGCCGGTGTGGCGGAACTCGACGGAGAACATCATCGGCGTCGCGCATGCCAAGGACGTGCTCCGGGCGCTTGCCGAGCCGGACGCGGATGCCGGCAGCATCGATATCGTCAGGATTGCCCAGAAGCCATGGTTCGTGCCGGACAGCACCAGCCTCAAGGACCAGCTCAACGCCTTTCTTCGCCGCAAGGTGCATTTCGCCGTCGTGGTCGACGAATACGGCGAGGTGCAGGGGCTGGTGACGCTTGAAGACATCCTGGAGGAGATCGTCGGGGATATAGCCGACGAGCACGATCTGGAGATCCAGGGCGTGCGCCAGGAGGCCGACGGTTCCATCATCGTGGACGGATCGGTACCGATCCGGGACCTCAACCGCGCGCTCGACTGGGACCTGCCCGACGACGAGGCGACCACCATCGCCGGCCTGGTGATCCACGAGTCGAAGCTGATCCCGCAGGAGCGACAGGCGTTCACGTTCTACGGCAAGCGCTTCATCATCATGAAGCGGGAGAAGAACCGCATCACCCGCCTGCGGATAAGGCCGGCGGGTGCAACGGACCTTCCCGCCGAATAAGCGGCTACCAGCGCGTCGCCTCGTCCGGCGCCGAAGCTTCGACGGCCAGTGCGTGAAGGCCTGCATCCAGCACCGGCTTCAGCAGATCGTTGACCGCCCTGTGTCGCTGCAGGCGACTCATGCCACTGAACTGCTGCGCCACGATGCGCACGCGCATGTGGGTTTCTCCTTCGCCGTCGAAGCCCGGCTGGTGGCCGGCATGCTGGTGGCTTTCGTTGACGATCTCCAGCCTTTCCGGGTGGAGGCCGTCCGTGAGGAGTCTTTCAATACGGGCTTTGAGCGACATTTCGTCTCCGGTTTTCGCCAAGGGGCTACCCAGAAACCAGCAAGAAACCGGTTTGTCAATTCTTGTAGCACCCCCTCCGGAGGCCCATAATGGGGGCGTATGAAACTGGATTCCAAATACTTCGATCGAATTCGGACGCGCCGGAAGAGCCAGCAGGAAACTGCGGTCGAGGCACCCGCATGCCAGTGGGACGGATGCGACAAGCCGGGCGTTCACCGTGCGCCGGTCGGGCGCAATGCGGAGGGGCAATTCTTTCTGTTCTGCTTCGAACACGTCAAGGAATACAACAAGGGTTACAACTACTTTTCCGGTCTGTCCGACGGGGAGATCGCGCGCTACCAGAAGGAAGCGATCACCGGCCATCGGCCAACCTGGACAATGGGGGTGAACAAGACCTCCAAGCACGCGCCGCTGCACTCCACCCTGCGCTCCGGGGCGGGCGGCATGAACAGCAGGATCAGGGATCCCTTCGGCTTTGTTGCCCAAGATACCGGGTCGCGGCAGCGTCCTCAGGCTCGTAAGCTCAAGACGCTGGAGGCCAAGGCATTCGACACGCTGGATCTTACCTCAAGCGCCACGTCCGACGAGATCAAGCGCCGGTACAAGCAATTGGTGAAGAAGCATCTTCCGGATGCCAATGGCGGCGACCGCGGATCCGAGGAACGATTTCGCGCCGTAATCCAAGCATATCAGTTGTTGAAGCAAGCCGGTTTCTGCTAAGCGATACGACGAACGACAGAGGATATGGCGGCCGGGCGGTGGCTCGCGCCTTGGAGAGATAATGAGCAAGATCGATCTTGATATTTCAAACCTTCCCGACACCACTATCTCGGTCCGGGAGGTCTTCGGCATCGATACCGACATCAGGGTGCCGGCGTATAGCACCGGTGACCCCTATGTCCCTGACCTCGATCCCGATTATCTCTTCGATCGCGATACGACCCTCGCCATTCTCGCAGGCTTTGCGCATAACCGGCGTGTCATGGTCTCCGGCTTCCATGGTACCGGCAAGTCCACCCATATCGAGCAGGTCGCCGCTCGCCTGAACTGGCCCTGCGTACGCGTCAATCTCGATAGCCATGTCAGCCGCATCGATCTCGTCGGCAAGGATGCGATCGTCCTGAAGGACGGCAAGCAAGTCACCGAATTCAAGGACGGCATCCTGCCTTGGGCCTACCAGCACAATGTCGCGCTCGTTTTCGACGAATACGACGCCGGCCGCCCGGACGTGATGTTCGTGATCCAGCGCGTGCTGGAATCCTCCGGCCGCCTGACGCTGCTCGACCAGAGCCGCGTCATCCGTCCTCACCCGGCTTTCCGCCTGTTCGCCACCGCCAACACGGTCGGCCTCGGCGATACGACCGGCCTCTATCATGGCACGCAGCAGATCAACCAGGCGCAGATGGACCGTTGGTCGATCGTCACGACGCTGAACTATCTGCCGCACGACAAGGAGGTCGATATCGTCGCCGCCAAGGTGAAGAGCTTCGGCAAGACGGCCGAGGGCCGCGACGCGGTGTCGAAAATGGTCCGCGTCGCCGACCTGACCCGTTCCGCCTTCATGAACGGCGACCTTTCCACCGTCATGAGCCCGCGTACGGTCATTACCTGGGCGGAGAACGCCGAGATCTTCGGCGATGTCGCCTTCGCCTTCCGCATCACCTTCCTCAACAAGTGCGACGAACTGGAGCGGACGCTGGTGGCGGAGCAGTACCAGCGCGCCTTCGGCGTCGAACTGAAGGAAAGCGCTGCGAACATCGTGCTCGGCGCCTGAAGCGAGAGCTGAGATGGCAGGACCGGGAGACAACCAGAAAGGCAGGCCGGGCGGGCCCGTAGATACCGAGCCGTTGCGCAGGGCGATCACCGGTTGTGTCCGGTCGATCGCCGGCCACAGCGAGGTCGAGGTGACCTTCGCCAACGAGCGGCCCGGAATGGCAGGCGAGCGTATACGGCTGCCGGATATCTCCAAGCGTCCGACGGCCCACGAATTGGCGGTCACCCGCGGCCTCGGCGATTCCATGGCGCTCCGGCTGGCCTGCCACGATACCGGCGTCCATGCCACACTTTCCCCGCAGGGCGCCGATGCCCGCGGCGTTTTCGACGCTGTCGAGCAGGCCCGCATCGAGTCCCTCGGCGCACTGCGCATGAGTGGTGTCGCGGCAAACCTCAATTCGATGAATTCGGAGAAATACGCCAAGGCAAACTTTGCTGGCATCGAGCGCAAGGAAGATGCTCCGCTCGGAGAAGCCATGGCCATGTTGGTGCGCGAGAAACTTGCCGGCACCAAGGCTCCCGAGAGCGCCGGAAAGGTGCTTGATCTCTGGCGGCCGTTCATCGAGGAAAAGGCCGGTACGGATCTCGACAGCCTGAGGGGCGCGATCGAGGACCAGCAGGCCTTCGCCAAGCTGGTACGGCATATGCTCTCATCCATGCAGATGGCGGAGGACCTGGGTGAGGAGGATTCCGAGCCCGAGGAAATGGACAATCCGAACGAGGACGAGCAACCCCGCAGCAACGAGAGCGAGAACGAGGAGGTCGAAGAAGAGGCTGGGTCCGACGCCGCTCCCGCCGAG
>JAEWKX010000075.1 GCA_023393575.1 Pseudomonadota bacterium | reverse complement strand
CGGCACCGGTGGATCGCCTATGTCGGCCTCGCGGTCATCGTCTATGTCGCCGTCCGGATGCTGCTGGAAGGCGCATTGGAACTGCTGCCGCATATCCGGGGCTGGCAGGCACCTTGACAGCGGACCTCAGGGCGCCGCCACGTCCGTGTCGATACCGTTCTGAAACAGACAGTGCCTTTCGGGGACCGCTCGGCGACAAATCGGAACATGTCCTTCACCAAGGTATTGCCTTTACGCGTCCCCATGTTGAACATGGAGCGAAACCGACGTTAGCTCCCGGTAGCCGGCCATGCCGGTCAGGGGCTTGCGGACCCGCTGCTCTCGAAGAGCTGGTGAGCCCCGCTCATCTTATGAGGACGACATGACGGACCACTCCCACCATGACGAGGCTGAACGGAGGGATTGGCGCGAGCACGGCGTCAAGGTCATTCCCGGAAGCTCGCTGGACCCTAACACGGCCCAGACCCCCGGGATGAACCGGGCGACCGCGATCAACCATGCCCGGGCGGGTGCGGAGAAGATCTGGGCCGGTACGGTCACGATCCACGCAAACGCCAAGACCGGCGCCCACCATCACGGCGACCTCGAAAGCATCATCTACGTCGTGAAGGGCAAGGCCCGGATGCGCTGGGGAGACAATCTCGAATATGTCGCGGAAGCCGGTCCCGGCGACTTCATCTATGTACCGCCCTATGTTCCGCACCAGGAGATCAATGCCAGCCGCGACGAAACGCTGGAATGCGTCCTCGTCCGCTCCGGCCAGGAACCTGTTGTGGTCAATCTCGACATCGAGCCCGTCGAGAAGCCGGAGGACGTCCTCTGGAAGGATCCCATCCACCGCTGATATGACGAACCTCGGCCAACGGGCTGTTTTGAAAGATCCTTTCTTTTCCTGCGCCTCGCTCTAGCTGTTGAAATGATGCAGGTGGAGGAAGGCGGAGATGGCTGCCGAAACCGGGAATGCTCCTGAAGACAGGACGAAGCTGAAGCGCGTCATGGGGCCGGGCCTCCTGCTGCTCTTCATCATCGGCGACGTGCTCGGGACAGGCATCTATGCGTTGACGGGCGAGGTTGCGGCCGAAGTCGGCGGCGTGGTGTGGCTTCCCTTTCTGATCGCTTTCGCCGTCGCATTGCTGACCGCCTGCAGTTATCTGGAGCTGGTCACGAAATACCCGAAGGCGGCCGGCGCCGCCCTGTACACGCACAAGGCGTTCAACATCCATTTTCTGACATTTATCGTGACCTTTGCCGTCATGTCCTCGGGCATCACCTCCTCCGCCACCGCATCACGCGCCTTTGCCGCAAACTTCGCAACGGCCTTCGGGCTGGATTTCGGCGCTTTCGGAGTGCCCTTGATTGCCTCCGTCTTCATCGGGCTCGTGGCGCTGGTGAACCTCCGCGGAGTGAGCCAGAGCGTCAAGCTGAACGTCGTTCTGACACTCGTCGAGCTGTCCGGTCTGCTGATCATCATAGGCATCGGCTTCTGGGCGATCGCCGGCGGCCAGGGGGAGGTCTCGCGCGCGTGGACCTTCGATACGGGCGGCGAGCACGGCATGTTCTGGGGGGTTATCGCGGCCACCACCCTCGCCTTCTTTGCCATGGTCGGTTTCGAGGACTCGGTCAACATGGCGGAGGAATCGAAGGATCCGACCCGGATATTCCCGAAGGTGCTTCTCACCGGCCTGGCAATCACCGGCGTGATCTATGTCCTCGTCTCCATTTCGGCCATCACCCTGGTTCCGGCGGCCGAACTTGGCGAAGGGGAGACACCTCTCCTCAAGGTAGTGCAGGCGGGCGCCCCCGACTTTCCCATCAGCGTTTTCGGCATCATCACCATGTTCGCCGTCGCCAATTCCGCTCTGATCAACATGCTGATGGCCAGCCGGCTGATCTACGGGATGAGCCAGGAGGGTGTGCTGCCATCGCTCTTCGGCCATGTCCACGGCGAAAGACGCACCCCCGATGCAGCGATCATCTTCACCTCCCTGCTCGCGGTGGCCCTGATCATGTTCGCCGGCGGGGTTCCGGAACTCGGCGGCACCACCTCGCTTCTGCTTCTCTGCGTGTTCACGGTGGTGAATATCGCAGTATTGGTCCTGCGCAAGGACCGCGTCGGCCACGAACACTTCCGTACGCCGACCGTCCTGCCGGTTCTGGGTGCCATATCCTGCGCCTTCCTTGCCGGTCCCTGGACGGGCCGGGACCCTGTCCAGTACGTCATCGGCGCCAGCCTGATCGGCCTCGGCATCGTCCTCTGGGCGGCAACGGTGCTGTTCATGCGCCGGCGGGGTGAAAGCCCGGCCTGACGGCCCGCTTCAATCGCGGCGGCGGATCGACAACCGCCCGTCGCCGCCGATATCGGCCCGAACGCACCGATAGTCCGGCAGGGTCGGGTGGCTGGTCTCGAGCGGGTGCCGATGGGTCGCGGTGACCACCATGACATCCGCGCCGGCCGCCTCGCCGGCCGTGACGCCGGCAAGCACGTCCTCGAACACCAGCATGTCCGAGGGATCGACACCTATCCGCTCGGCGCCGAGCAGATAGCATTGCGGATCCGGCTTGCCGACCAGAACATCCTCCGCGGTGACCATGACCGTCGGCTGCGGTAGCCCCGCGGCCGCAAGCCTCGCCCGCGCCAGATCGACGGGCGCGGAGGTTACGATCGCCCAACGCTCCTGCGGCAGCGACGCCAGGAATTCCGCAGCCCCTTCTATCGCAACGACGCCTTCGACATCCTCGATCTCGCCTCGCAGGATCTCGGCCGCTTCTGCGACGGGATCGACGCCCTGAAGGTTCAGGCCGGAAATGGTATCGATCCCGCGCTTCCCATGCATGGTCGGCAGGAAGCTTTCCAGATCCAGCCCGTGCCGCAAGGCCCAACGTCCCCATACCCGCTCGGCAGCGGCAAGCGAATTGATGATGGTGCCGTCCATATCGAACAGGAAGGCGCCATAGGTTTTAACGGCTTGTGTGAGATCAGGCATAGGAAGAAGTGTCCGGTCGCGTGGTTCCATGTCGCGACCTCCATAGCCACCCGCAACCGATGCCGCAACCGACGCGCGGCCTCCTCTAGCCTCGGCGCCGATCCGGCACCGTCATCCGCGCCAGCCATTCGGCACTCGCCTCTATGCCGCCGAGAGGGAAGATATGAGCCTGCTCGATGAAGCTGTCCGGATGGGCGGCCCGATGGGCGGCGATATCGGCGAGGAAATCCGTCGGTTCGTAGGGCACCAGCAG
>JAEWKX010000008.1 GCA_023393575.1 Pseudomonadota bacterium | reverse complement strand
GGACAATACCGCCGACAGACACGAGAAGCGGCCAGTGACCGGTGCCCGAGAGTTCCGAGAAGAGCAGGACGAGAATGCCGGAGATCACGGACAGCGCAACGAAGCCGATGAAGCCGAGGATCACGATACTGACGATCTTCGAAACCAGCGAACGGCCCCGCCGCAGCCCCTTCCCGAGGTTCACGGCAAAACTACCGAAGACAGCCGCGAAGAACGCCGGCACCAGGAGGGCAACAAGAAGATCCGGCTCCACATTGCCGAAGACGAAAAGCACCGCCAGCAAGGCGGCACTGAGAATCAGGCCACCGACGACATAGCCCCGATTGGAGCGGTAATACTTGCCCCTGTGCTCTTTCTCGATCGCCCGACGGAAATCCGCACCCACCGCCTGCACTTCGCTGCCATGCGCCCTGTCGATGGTCAGCGTCTGCCCCGGCGCGCCGATCTTGTTCATCAGCGACATCTGTCCGGCGGGCAGGTGCCCGGCAACCGGCTTTTCCGTGCGACGGATGGTGATGGAGGAAGTCAGGTCCTCCAGCGTCACGTAGCCCTTTACGGCCAGATCGAGCAGGCTTGCCGACAATGCCGTCCAGCCCTGCCCGGAAAAGCCCTTGTTGTCGACGTAGTTGACGAGGGCGGGAGACAAGCCATCGGGCGGATCCCAGCGCGGCACCATGATGCCGGCCGCCGGATCCCGGCCGACGCGGGTCCAGTTGCGGGCGTAATACAGCAGCACTACCGCAAGGCCGGCGAAACCGAGGATCATGTTCAGATTGTCCCGCAGCCACCAGCTACGCCGCTCCTCGGCGGAGGGCGGCGCGATGACGCCTTTCGGAATGCCGACCACGACCGTAAGCCCCTCGTTCGACGCGAGCGGCCGGACGGTCGAGAAGACGGCGGTATTGCCGCTCACCCGCATGTTGGCGTCCGTATCGGCAGCGCCGAGGGGCCCGGTATAAGCGACCGTTTCCGTCACCGCTGCGCCGTCCGGCAGCGTTACGCGCGCCGAGGCCTTCTCGATCCGAAACATCCAGCCATTGCCGGGGACGTTCCAGTAGAGTTCGTCATGATCCCCGAAATAGCGTATCTGGCGGTCGGTACGGTAGGTGATGACGTAGATATGCTCGCCGTGATCGAGGAAGACATCCTGCGAACCGGTATAGACACGGATGCCCCCGGAGACGGATTCGGTGTGCCAGTCTTCCGGCTCTCCGTCGCGGATGACGGAGACGACATCGAAGCTGACGCGGATTGTCCTCCCCTCGTCCTCCTCCATCGTCAGGGGAAAATCGCGGAAGATGCCGCGGCGGATGTCCCGGCCCTCTGCATTGACGGTGATCGTCTCGGCAACCGTCAGTTCACCATCCGCGGCAACCTGAATGTCGGAATGATAGGAGCGGATATGTTCCGCCGCGCCTGCCGGCAGCGCGGTCGCGCACCATATCAGGACGGGCAGAAGAAGGCGCAGCATAGTCCGTCGCCCTCAGAATTTCACAGCAGGAACGGCGCGATCGGCAGCGTTCTCGATTTCGAAATATTCCCGCTTCGAAAAGCCGAACTGGTTGGCGATGATGTTGGACGGAACGCTCTCGACCTTGACGTTGAGGTCGCGGGCGGCACCGTTGTAATAGCGGCGCGACATCTGGATCTCGCTCTCGATCGTCTCCAGGGAGTTCTGCAGTTCGAGGAAGTTCTGGTTGGCCTTCAGGTCAGGATAGGCTTCCGCCAGCGCGAACAGCTTGCCGAGCGCCTGGGACAGCAGGCCCTCGGCCGCGGCGCGTCCCGCAACATCACCTGCGGGAACCGCCTGCGCTCGGTTGCGCAGTTCCACGACCTGCTCGAAAGTGGATTTCTCGTGGGCGGCATAGCCCTTCACCGTCTCGATCAGGTTGGGGATGAGGTCGGCCCGGCGCTTGAGCTGGACATCGATCCCCGACCAGGCCTCTTCCGCCATCTGCCGCGACTTGACGAGGCTGTTGTAGAGAAAGACGCCGTACAGGATGACCAGCACGACGATGGCAAGCAGGATATACATCCAAATGTCCCCCAAGACAGTGAGCTCGCGGGGACACTAGAAAGCTTTTCCAGCAGCGTCAAACGCCGCTTCAGGCTGCCTGGCGGCCCGTTTGCGCTCCGCCGGCATCGGTCAGAAGGAAGGCCTCGCCACAGGCCTTGGCCAGCGTGCGGACGCGCAGGATGTAGCTCTGGCGTTCGGTGACCGAGATGACGCCGCGGGCATCCAGCAGATTGAAGACGTGGCTTGCCTTGATGCACTGGTCATAGGCAGGGAACACGCATTCGTGGAGCACGCGGTTGGCGTGGGCGCCCGGCGCGCCCGCGGCAAGCAGCGCCAGGCATTCCGTCTCGGCATCGGCGAAATGACGGTGCAGCATCGCCGTGTCGGCGAATTCGAAGTTGTGGCGGGAGTATTCCTGCTCGGCCTGCAGGAAGACGTCGCCGTAGGAGATCTTTTCCTCGCCTTCGCGCCCGTTGAAGTTCAGGTCGTAGACGTTGTCGACGCCCTGCACATACATGGCGAGGCGCTCGAGGCCATAGGTGAGTTCACCGGCGACGGGCGAGCATTCGATGCCGCAGACCTGCTGGAAATAGGTGAACTGCGAGACTTCCATGCCGTCGCACCAGCATTCCCAGCCGAGGCCCCAGGCACCCAGCGTCGGGCTTTCCCAGTCGTCCTCGACAAAGCGGACATCGTGCAGCAGCGGATCGAGCCCGATCGCCTTCAGGGAGCCTAGATAGAGTTCCTGCAGGTTGGACGGGTTCGGCTTCAGGATGACCTGGTACTGGTAGTAGTGCTGCAGCCGGTTCGGATTTTCCCCGTAGCGCCCGTCGGAGGGACGGCGCGAGGGCTGCACGTAAGCTGCCTTCCACGGTTTCGGCCCCAGCGCGCGCAGGGTCGTCGCCGGATGGAAGGTGCCGGCGCCGACTTCCATGTCGTAGGGCTGCAGCACGGCGCAGCCCTTGTCTGCCCAGTAATTGTGGAGCGCAAGGATCAATCCCTGGAAGGAGCGGGTCGGGGACATGTGGTCGGGAAGGTCGGTCATCGGTATCGCCGGGTCTGGATCGGATGCGGACGAGTGCCACGTTCGAAGGGCTCCGGTCAAGGTTTCATACGCCGGCCCGAAATGTCCGCTCCCGGATCGCGGCGATCCATGCTATCGTTCGGGCACTGCTGAAGACTTGCGATGAACGTCAAGAACACCGTGACATTGTCGGAACGCTACCTGCGCCACGTTGAGCGCATGGTCGAGGACGGGCAGTTTCCGTCGATCGAGAAGGTCATCGAAGCCGGGATCGACAGTCTGATGCGCGAGGACACCGCTCCCGCCGGTCCGAACGACCCGCTGGCGGGCATGGCCGACGAAATCCGGCGGCGGATGCAGACCCGCGAGACCAGTTCATTCCCTGGGACGGCGAAGCAATGGCGGACAGGATAAAAGCGAAGCTCGACGAGAAGTACCGAAATCGCGGATAAGCTACCGCATCATCAACCATCCGCCCGTCGAACGCGCCCTTCTCGATATCACCGACCTCATTTCGTCCTACGCCGGAGTGGTGGTGGGAAAGGCGCGGGTTGATGAGATTACCGCCTTCATCTCCCGCCTGCCGGACTTTCCCAAGATCGGCACGATCGGCGATGACCTGGCGCCCGGATTGCGCGCGATCCCCGCCCCGGAGAAGGCGGTGGTCTGCTTCACCGTCGACGACCTCACCCGGGGACGGTCTTCATCCTGCGCGTCGGCTATGCCGGATCGGACCGGGCGTCGCGGGTGACGGAGCGGCTTTGAGCGTCATTCCTCATCCCGCTTGACGCGGTATTCGCCGGTTTCCGGATCCTTGACGAGGGTGCCGAGGGCACCGGTCTCCTGCTCCCTCTGCCGCTCCCGCGAACGCGCCGTCAGTTTCTCGGCATCGCGGATGAAGCGCTGGTAGAAGAGCCAGCCGCCGCCGACGATCAGGATGAAGAATATGAGTTGTGCCATCGCCCCCGCCTCGGCCCG
>JAEWKX010000411.1 GCA_023393575.1 Pseudomonadota bacterium | reverse complement strand
CTCGCTACTCGCTACTCGCTACTCGCTACTCGCTACTCGCTACTCGCTACTCGCTACTCGCTACTCGCTACTCGCTCGCTGTCGTCACACGCCCAGCCCTTCGAAAAGCGCGGTCGAGAGGTAGCGTTCGGCGAAGGAGGGGATGATGACGACGATGTTCTTTCCGGCGTTCTCCTTGCGGCTGCCGACCTTGATGGCGGCTGCGAGCGCGGCACCGGACGAGATGCCGACAGGCACGCCCTCCAGGCGGGCGACGAGACGGGCGGTCTCGAAGGCTTCGTCATTGGTGACCGTGACCACTTCGTCGTAGACGCTGGTGTCGAGCACCTTCGGAGCGAAGCCGGCGCCGATGCCCTGGATCTTGTGCGGGCCGGGATTGCCGCCCGACAGAACCGGGCTGTCGGTGGGCTCTACGGCGATCACCTGGATCCCCGGCTTGCGGTCCTTCAGCAATTGTCCGGCACCGGTAATCGTGCCGCCGGTACCGATGCCGGAGACGAGGATGTCGACTCCGCCGTCGGTGTCGTTCCATATTTCCTCCGCAGTCGTTCTGCGGTGGATTTCCGGATTGGCCGGATTTTCGAACTGCTGCGGAATGATCGCGTCCGGAAGAGTGGAAACCAGCTCCTCCGCCTTGGCGATGGCCCCCTTCATCCCCTTCGGGCCTTCCGTCAGCACCAGCTCGGCGCCGAGCAGGGCGAGCATCTTGCGGCGCTCGATCGACATGGTTTCCGGCATGGTGAGGATCAGCTTGTAGCCCTTGGCGGCGGCGGCGAAGGCCAGCGCGATGCCGGTATTGCCCGATGTGGGTTCCACCAGGGTGGTCCTGCCGGGCGTGATCTTGCCCTGTGCTTCCAGGCTCTCGATCATCGCGACGCCGATGCGATCCTTCACCGAGGCGATCGGGTTGAAGAACTCGAGCTTGGCCAGCAGATTGGCCTTGACCCCCTTTTCCGCTGCCAGCTTGTCGAGGCGCACGATCGGCGTATCGCCGATCGTCTCGGTGATGGAGGAGTAGATCCGGCCGCGGCCGGGCTTCTTGTTGTCTGTCATGGTGCTCTCCCTAGTATGCGGACAAACTAGAGCCCCTTGCACCGGAAGGCCAGCGAACAGCCGTTGCTTCCGACGGAATGCGCGGAATTTTGTTCCATGCCCTGCGCCCGCCGAGGCAGCACATTGCGCGGTCAGACTCCGGTCGATCCGAATCCGCCGGCACCCCGCATGGTTTCTCCGGCCTCGTCAACCTCGTGAACCCACACCCGTGTCACGGGTGCGACGACCATCTGCGCGATGCGCATTCCGCGGGAGATTGCGAAGTCTTCCTCGCCGAGATTGACGAGCAGTACCTTCACCTCGCCACGATAGTCGCTGTCGATCGTTCCGGGCGTGTTGAGGCAGGTGATGCCGTGCTTGAGGGCAAGGCCGGAACGCGGCCGGACCTGGGCCTCGAAGCCTTCGGGAATTTCGAATATGAAGCCGGTCGGCACCAGCCCCCGCTGCCCCGGTTCGAGGATCAGCGTCTCCTCCTCCGCGACGGCTGCCCGCAGATCCATTCCGGCCGCCCCATGGGTCGCGTAGCTGGGCAGCGGTAGCTGCGCCCCGTGGGGCAGCCGTACAAGCTTGAGAACCGGCCCGATGACGTCGCGCATGCGAAAGCTCCTTTGTTTCGGAGGTGAATTGCATAAAGGCGGCCAAATCGCTAGATACGCGGCAACTGACAGGATTTACCGGATATGGCTGAAACTCTCGCCGAGGCGGTCTCCCGCCGCCGCACCTTTGCGATCATCGCTCACCCCGACGCGGGCAAGACCACGCTCACCGAAAAGCTGCTTCTGTTCGGCGGTGCGATCCAGCTTGCCGGCGAGGTGAAGGCGAAGAAGGACCGCATCCAGACCCGCTCGGACTGGATGAAGATCGAGCGCGAACGCGGCATCTCCGTCGTCACCTCGGTGATGACCTTCGAGTATGAAGGCAATGTCTTCAATATTCTCGATACGCCGGGCCACGAGGATTTCGCGGACGACACCTACCGGACGCTGACCGCGGTGGACGCGGCCGTCATGGTCATCGATGCCGCCAAGGGTATCGAGCCGCGCACGCTGAAACTCTTTGAAGTCTGCCGCATGCGCGATATTCCGATCATCACCTTCATCAACAAGATGGACCGCGAAAGCCGCGATCCGTTCGAGATCCTGGATGAGGTCGAGGTGAAGCTGGCGCTCGATACCGCCCCGGTCACCTGGCCGGTGGGGCGCTCGAAGACCTTCTGCGGCTCCTACAACCTCGCCAACAACACCTTCCGGGGCTCCGATACCCAGGTCGAGCCTCTGCCGGTAAACGGCCCGAAGAGCGTCGCCGACAGGCTTCCGGAAAACGAGCGTGAGGCATTCATCGAAGAGACGGAGCTTGCCAGGGAGGCCTGCCGTCCCTTCGACCGGGAGTCCTTCCTGGAGGGGCACATGACCCCGGTGTTTTTCGGCTCGGCTCTGCGCAACTTCGGTGTCCGCGACTTGATCAATGCGCTCGGCGCCTATGCTCCGCCGCCGCGTGACCAGGTGGCGGACATCCGGACGGTCCATGCCAGCGAGGACAAGATGACGGCCTTCGTCTTCAAGATCCAGGCGAACATGGACCCGAACCATCGCGACCGCATTGCCTTTGCGCGCATATGTTCCGGCAAGCTTGAGCGCGGCATGAAGGCGCGTCTCGCGCGCACGGGCAAGCAGCTCGGCCTCACGGCGCCGCAATTCTTCTTCGCCTCGCAGCGCCAATTGGCCGACACGGCCTATGCAGGCGACGTCGTGGGTATCCCGAACCACGGCACGCTTCGCATCGGCGACACCCTGACCGAGGGCGAGGCTCTGGTCTTCCAGGGCGTGCCGAACTTTTCGCCCGAGATCCTGCGCCGCGTGCGCCTCGAGGATGCCATGAAGGCGAAGAAGCTGAAGGAAGCGCTGCAGCAGATGGCGGAGGAGGGCGTCGTCCAGCTCTTCCAGCCCGAGGACGGGTCGCCGGCCATCGTCGGTGTCGTGGGCGCGTTGCAGCTCGACGTCCTGAAGGAGCGCCTCTCGGCAGAGTACGGGTTGCCGGTCTCGTTCGAGATGGCACGGTTCTCGGTCTGCCGCTGGATATCGGCGGACCAGCCGGCGGAACTCGAGAAGTTCATGAACCAGCGCCGCGGCGATATCTGCAGGGACCTCGACGGCGATCCCGTCTTCATGGCTCAGGATGCCTTCTCGCTTCGATACGAGGCGGAGCGCTATCCGGCGATCAGGATGGCGGCGATCAAGGAGTATCACGTCGCCAAGGCGGCGTGAGGACGTCCAGTCGAAGTTGGTCTGTTCATGAAGCTCCGAGGCAACAGAGGGCTCCGTGCCCTTGCGGTCGGACAGGTTTACCCCTGAAGGTCTTTCAGGAAGTCGTCACACCAGCGCGTGACGTCCCGCTCCAGAAGATGATCCAGCATGCCGCGCCAGCGCTCCTGCCGCTCCTCCAGCGACATGCTGAGCCCGCGGGCTATGGCATTTGCTGTTCCCTCTATGTCGTAGGGATTGACCAGCAGCGCACCGCGCAGTTCACGGGCCGCACCGGCGAAGCGCGACAAGACGAGCACACCAGGGTTTTCCGGATCCTGGGCTGCGACATATTCCTTGGCGACCAGGTTCATGCCGTCACGTAGCGGCGTCACCAGCCCGATCCGGGCGAGCCGATACAGTCCGGCGAGGACCGGACGGCCGATCGACCTGTTGATATACCGGATCGGTACCCAGTCGACCGTGCCGATGGCACCGTTCGCCCGTCCCGCCTGCTCGGCGACCGTCCGCTGCATCGCCTCGTATTCCGGCACTTCGGAGCGCGATTTCGGCGTGATCTGCAGATAGGTCACCTTGTTGTGATAACCGGGGTTCGCCTTCACGAAGTGCTCGAAGGCATCGATCCGCTGGGTGATGCCTTTCGAATAGTCGAGGCGGTCGACGCCGATGATCAGGTCACGCCCCTCGATGCTTTGGCGGGCCTTGCGGACCATGATGTTGCCCGCTGCCTTCTTCGCGAAGTCGCTAAAGGCCGCGGTTTCGATTCCGATCGGATAGTGCCCGCCCTTGAATGTCCTGCCATAGGAGGTGTAGCGGCCTGCGTCGAGCGCCTCGCCGATACCTTCGCGCACCAGCCCGCCTGCGAAATTGGACAGGTCATGATCCGTCTGGAAGCCGACCAGGTCGTAGTGCGAAAGTCCGCGCATGATCTCCTCGTGCACCGGCATGGCGAAGAGAACGTCCGCGGGCGGCCAAGGAATATGCAGGAAGAAGCCGATCTTGTTCTTGAACCCCATCTGCCGCAGTTCTGCGGCGAGCGGGATCAGGTGGTAGTCGTGTACCCAGATAACGTCGTCTTCCTGCAGCAGCGGCGCCAGCCTGTGCGCGAAGAACCGGTTCACCCGGAAGTAGCCGGCCATCTCCTTGCGGCCGTACTCTGCGAGGTCCAGGCGGTAGTGGCAGATCGGCCAGAGCACCCGGTTGGCGAAGCCTTCGTAATATTCCTCGACATCGGTCTTGGTGAGGTCTGTCAGGGCATAGGTTATGTTCCCATGCTGCTGTTGCGCCAACGGTTCCGGCTCTCTCGCGCCGCTGGACTTGCCGGACCATCCCATCCAGATGCCGCCGCGTTCCTGCAGCGCCGCCTGCAGGGCAACGGCAAGACCGCCGGCCGGTGCCGCACCGTCTTTCGCCGGAAGCGTTACACGGTTAGAAACGACCACGAGGCGGCTCAAGCGCGTCTTCCTTCCTGCGATGATGTTGTAGATCCCTCATGTTCCCCTGCGACAAGGGCCAGGGCCTGCCGCAGATGCTCCGGTGAAGGAATGATGCTGACGGCTTCCGTGCCCCCGGGTTCCGCTGCGATCCGTATGGAGTGGCCGCCCAGCATGTTGACGGTCCGGAACATAGCCTCGTCGGTCACGTCGTCGCCGATGGCGATCGGGCGCCGTCCCTTGAACGGTACCTCTTCGAGATAGGCCTCGACTGCGCTTCCCTAGCTGGCCCTGGCCGGCCGGATCTCGAACACCATCTTTCCCCTTTGCAGCGTAAAGTCGGGTCCGGCCTGCAGAAGGTAGAATTCCATCGCCTTCTCGATCTCGTCCCGCCATTCGGGCGCCTGGCGATAATGTGCGGCCACGGCGGCTCCCTTGTCCTCGATCAGCGCGCCCGGCCACTGGCCGGAAGCCGCCACGAGCATATCCTTCACCTCCTCAAACGCGGCCGTTGCCACGATCCTGTCGATCGCTCCGCCTGCCGTCCGGCGCTCGGCGCCATGCAAGCCGGCAACGGGAAACGAGAAAGGCTGGAACAGATCGTCCGCATAGGGAAGAGAGCGCCCGGTTACCAGTGCGAGAGCACCACCGAGACGCTCTGAGATCGTCCGGAGCCGGCGGGGAAGGCCCGACGGCACGACGATCGCGTCCGGCGAGGGTGCAATGTCGATCAGCGTCCCGTCGATATCGAGGAAGAGCGCCCAGACATCCGGCTCTCTCCTAAGCATGTCAACGAACCGTTTCATGGGGCGAAGCGGGTCCTGGACATCCCCGGATGGCGATGAATCAGAGTTCAGCATTGCCGGATATGTAGCCCATCACACCGATGTGGCAAGGTCGGCACAGACCTGCCTTGACACGATGGCAGGCGACTGAAGCGGTAAATCCGCCTTGCCGGACGGCGTATTTATCATGCGTTAACCATATCCGGTCGAATCTTCGGTACGGTAGCGAGGACCGTCTGCCGAAGCTGATGTCGAGGGAACATGTGCCGCTGGGCAGCCTATCGCGGTGAACCGATTTATCTGGAAGAGCTGGTCTCTTCCCCAGCACACTCGCTGATCGAGCAGTCCCACTGCGCGAACCGGGCGAAGACCGCGACCAATGGCGATGGATTTGGCATTGCCTGGTACGGCGACCGGCCGGAGCCCGGCCGGTATCGTGACATCCTGCCGGCATGGTCGGACTGCAACCTGCGCAGCATTGCGCGACAGATACGCTCCCCGCTCTTCCTGGCGCATGTGCGCGCAGCAACCCATGGCGGGACCCGCCGCGACAACTGTCATCCCTTCGTGCACGGTCGCTGGTCGTTCATGCATAACGGCCAGATTTCCGGCTTCGAGCGCATCCGGCGACGGATGGAGGCGCTGCTCTCGGATGACCTGTTCCACGCTCGTACCGGCACGACGGACTCCGAACTCCTCTTCCTGCTGGCGTTGGAATACGGGCTCGAAGCCGATCCGTGCTCCGCCATTGCCCGCGCGATCGCAGCGGTCGAGGCTCTTTCCCGCGAGACCGGCGGCGAAGCGCTGGTTCGCTTTACCGCCGCCTTATCGAACGGCGAAGCCCTCTATGCCGTCCGTTATGCCACGGACGACAGGCCGCCGACGCTGTACGCCGCACCCCTTGGTAGCGCGAGAAGCTATTGTCTCGTGTCGGAACCGCTCAACGATGAAGTCGATCGCTGGATGGAGATCCCGAACGGGTCCGTGGTCGCCGTAAGCGATTCGGGAATGACCCTGGAGCCATTCCTGCCATCAATGAACGCCTGCGCCGCCTAGACGGCCACAAGGCGTTCTGCAACGAGAGCCGCAAGCCGGTCCGCCACCTCATCCTTCGTCAGTTCCGGCCAGTCCTCGACGCCATGCCGGGAGATGATCTTCACGTGGTTGCGCATTCCGCCCATGATGCCCGTCTCCGGGGAGACGTCATTGGCCACGATGAGGTCTGCCCCCTTGCTCTCGAGCTTGCGGAGCCCGTTCTGCTCCACATCCTGCGTTTCGGCGGCAAAGCCTACCACCAGGCGGGGCCGGCTTCCGTGGTGCCCCACCGCCTTGAGGATGTCGGGGTTTTCGGAGAGGAGGAGCGGAGCGGGCGCTTGGCCGGGCTGCTTCTTGATCTTCTGGCCCGAGGAAGAGGCAACGCGCCAGTCCGCGACGGCCGCAACCATGACGGCAATGTCCACCGGCAGTCGTGAGACCACGGCCTCCCGCATCTCTTCCGCGCGCTCGACGTGGATCGTCTTGACACCGGCGGGATCCGGAATGGCGA
This sequence comes from Pseudomonadota bacterium, assembly GCA_023393575.1. Classification (GTDB taxonomy): domain Bacteria; phylum Pseudomonadota; class Alphaproteobacteria; order Rhizobiales; family Rhizobiaceae; genus Neorhizobium. The sequence continues at coordinate 1,910 of JAEWKX010000411.1, read as the reverse complement.
CGGGTCCCGAGACGAGCGTGACATCCGCTCCCAGTCGTGCGAGAGCGGCCGCAATCGCGTGCCCCTGGCGTCCGGAGGATCGGTTGGCGATATAGCGTACCGGGTCGATGGGCTCGTGCGTCGGACCGGACGTGACGATGGCCGTCCGCCCGGCGAGCGGCCGCTCTCCGGGACAAAACAGACGCGCTGCCGCATCGATGATCTCCGAAGGTTCCGCCATGCGGCCGACACCGGCCTCACCGCTCTCGGCCATCTCTCCTGTTGCCGGACCGACGAACCGGATGCCGTCGGCACGCAGGGTGGCGACGTTGCGCAGCGTCGCAGGGGCCGACCACATCCTCGGATTCATGGCGGGAGCGACGAGGACAGGTTTGTCGGTGGCAAGCAGGATGGTGCTCGCCAGATCGTTGGCGAGACCGTGCGCCATCTTCGCCAGAAGGTCGGCACTGGCCGGGGCAACGACGACGAGGTCGCATTCCCGCGCCAGACGGATATGCCCGACGTCCTGCTCGTCCTCGCGGGAGAACAGGTCCACATAGACATGCGAAGCGGAAAGCGCACCGACCGCAAGCGGCGTCACGAATTCCTGTGCCGCCGCCGTCATGACCGGTCTGACGCAAGCGCCACGCTCCCGGAGGCGCCGGATCAGGTCCAGGCTCTTGTAGGCGGCAATGCCGCCCGAGATGATGAGAAGGATGCGCTTGCCGGTGAGTTCCATGAAGAGACCTGCGGTGAGATTGGAGCGAAGCTAAGGCTTCGGTTCGGGACTTGCAATGAGTGAGTATCGGGTCGGAACCGGCCGGGTCCTCGCAACGTTTTCTTGCCGAAGGAGAGCGCCATGGCGAAGAAGAATGCCATTCCCAAGAAGGTCGCGGGCTTCAAGGTGCCCCGAGCGATCCGCAAATCGAAGCCGCTGAAGGTTCTGCTGGGCAGCAAGACCGGGCGTGACATCCTCGGCAAGGCACTGATGGCCGGGGCCGCCGCTGCCGCCGCGGTTCTTGCCGAGGAGCGGGAGGAAGTCGCGGCAGCGGGCAAGAAAGGTGCGCGCAAGGGTGCGCGTGCGGTGGCTATTGCGGGAGACGCCGTCCAGAGCGCAGCCCATGCGGCAATGGTCGTGGTTACGGACTCCGCCCGCTCCTTCATGCCGGAAAGCAAGAAGCAGCACGAGGAGGAGGGCGACGAGCGCCCTTTCGGCAGCACTGCCCGGCACTGAGTCCGAAAAGGAGGAAGGGTTCGTCCCGCCGCCGCCGCAAGACGAGTTCCGTTGAGCGTCTGGTGCCGAAACGGTGGGGCAGGAGTGCCGCAGGACGGATAGGGACTGCGGTAGTCCTGGGCGCATTGAGCAGGCTCGTGCGAAAACATCCCCTTATTGCCATGGAACTGGCCGGCGCCGGTCTGAGAAAGGCCGGCAAGACGGGTGTCGCGGAGATCAGGGAAACCCTGGCCACCGCCGACGGCAAGGACCTCTCATCCTGATGTCCTCTCATTTTTTCCAACACAGATGGCCGCAGCTCGTTTCGGCGCGGCCCCTGGCGACCTGTCTGTCGCCAGCATCAGGCCTTGTCCATCGCCTGTAATGCGTTGAACAGCACGGTCGCGCCGAGAGCGATGTCGTCCATCTCCGCCCACTCGTCGGCGCAGTGGCTGCGACCGTCCTTGCAGGGCACGAAGATCATTGCTGCCGGCGCCGCCTTCGCCATCCACATCGTGTCGTGAGCGGCTCCGGAGGCCATGCGGCGGTGGCTGATGCCCGAAGCGTCGGCCGACTGTTCAAGGATGGAAAGGACCTGCCCGTCGCACGGCGTCGCGGGAACGTCGGAAATCCTCGCCGGCGGTGAAATGCTCACGCCCCATTTCTCCGCGGCCCGTTCCGTCGTTTCGGTCAGAAACTCGCAGAAGACGTCCATGTC
>JAEWKX010000234.1 GCA_023393575.1 Pseudomonadota bacterium | reverse complement strand
GCCGAGAACCTGGGGGTGGCGGCAACGGCCGTCAGCCGCCAGGTCGACAACCTCGAGGAGCATTTCGGCGCGCAGCTTGTGGAGCGGACCAATCGCGGCATCCGCCTGACCGCCGCCGGCCGTTTGCTGGCGGACCGGGCGGGCAGGACGCTGCGGGAACTCGACCATGTCCACCAGCTGATCGGCGACCTGCAGGGGCTGGAAAGCGGCAAGGTGGTGCTCTACGCCAACGGCGCCACGGTTGCCAACGTCATTGCGCCGGTGCTGGCGGAATTCAGCCTGCAGCATCCGAAGCTGCGCTTCGAAGTGGCGATCACCAGTGCACGGGAGGCGATCGATGCGCTGACGAGCGGGGAAGCGGATATCGCCGTCACCCTGTTTGCGCCCGCCATGTCCGGCGTGAAGCTCAGGCTCAGGTCGGAGATCCGCTATGACGCGATTCTCCATCCCCGCGAGGCGCGGGCCGGTGCAACGGAGATCGCACTCGCCGATCTCGCAAAAATGCCGCTCGCACTGCCGGATCGCAGCTTTGCCGCCCGCCAGGCCATCGATGAGATCTTTGCCCGTGAGAATCTCGATCTCGATCCGGTGTTCATCACCAGTTCGCTCGACATGCTGACGGAGCTCGTCCTGCGCGGTGCCGCCGTGACGCTGCTTCCGTCGCTCTCCGTGCAACGCGAGGTCGAGGCGGGGATGCTCGTCGCGGTGCCGGTCGCGGAAGGCGAGGCCGTGCGGACGGCCATCGACCTGTGCGTCGCGCCCGATCGCCCATTGTCCTTCGCCGCCAATGCCCTGATCGGTTTCGTCGAGGACTACATGCGCCGTTCGATCTTGGAGACATGATCGCGCCAGTCGCTTTCGTGTAGCGCTTTCGGCTACGCAGATCATACTAAATCGCTATTGTGTGTTCGCTGCGAAGATGCGATAGAGCGTGCATCTTCGCCAGTTCCTGGAGATCGACCATGCGCCGTTCTTTCTTCCCGCATGCTCCCGCCTTTCTTCACCGTTTCCTGCTGTCGGCAGCGCTCGTGGCGGGTACGGCTTTCGCCGCCGTTCAGGCCGAGGCCGCACTCAAGACCACCGTCACGATCGGCATGTCGGTCGAACCGACGGGGCTTGATCCGACGATCGCCGCACCCGTCGCGATCGGACAGGTGACGTGGCAGAACATCTTCGAGGGGCTGACCACCGTCGACCGGAACGGCAAGGTGCAGCCGCAGCTGGCGGAAAGCTGGGAGATTTCACAGGACGGGCTCACCTACACGTTCAAGCTGCGCTCCGGCGTCAGCTTCCATGATGGCGAGGTCTTCGACTCCGCCGTCGCCCGCTTTGCGATAGACCGGGCGCGCGGCGAGAACTCGGTGAATCCGCAGAAGCGCTACTTCCAGACAATTACGTCCATCGAGACGCCGGACCCGCAGACGCTGGTGCTGAAGCTCTCGAAGCCGACCGGCAGTCTTCTCTACTGGCTCGCCTGGCCTTCCTCCAGCATGGTCGGTACCGCGTCCGCTGAGAACAACAAGACGACGCCGATCGGGACGGGCCCCTTCCGCTTCGTCAACTGGGCCAAGGGCGACAAGGTGGAACTCGCCCGCAATCCTGCCTACTGGAACAAGCAGGGTGCGGCCAGGCTCGAAAGGGCCGTCTTCCGGTTCGTATCCGAACCCCAGGCGCAGGCCGCTGCGCTGCAGGCGGGTGACATCGACGCCTTCCCCGAGTTCGCGGCACCGGAACTGATGCAAAGCTTCGAGGGTCATGAGCGCCTCGTCACGGTAATCGGCAATACCGAGCTCAAGGTCGTCGCCGGCATGAACAACGCCCGCAAGCCTTTCGACGACAAGCGCGTCCGCCAGGCGCTGATGATGACGATCGACCGCAACACGCTCGTCGAAGGCGCATGGTCCGGCTTCGGTACGCCGGTCGGCAGCCACTATACGCCGAACGATCCGGGGTATGTCGACCTGACCGGCACCTATCCCTACGATCCCGAAAAGGCGAAGGCGCTGCTGGCGGAAGCCGGCTACGGCAACGGGCTTTCGTTCACCATCAAGGCGCCGCAGATGGCCTATGCCCAGCGCTCATCGCAGATCATGCAGGCGATGTTCGCCGAGATCGGCGTGACGATGAATATCGAGACGACCGAATTTCCCGCGAAATGGGTCTCCGATGTCTTCAAGAGCGCCGACTACGAGATGACCATCGTCGCGCATGCCGAGCCGATGGACATCGACATCTACGCGCGCGATCCCTACTACTTCAACTATAGGAACGCTGACTTCAACGCCGTGCTGGACAAGGTGCAGCAGACCAGCAATGCTGCCGAGCAGGCCGCCCTCTACGGCGAGGCACAGGAGATTCTCGCCGAGGATGTTCCGGCGCTCTACCTGTTCGTGATGCCGAAGCTCGGCGTCTGGGACAGGAAGCTGAAGGGACTTTGGGAAAACGAGCCGTTCCCGTCCAACGTGCTGACGGAGGTGCACTGGGAGGAATAGCGTGCCGACGAGGAACAGCCAGCATCGCCCTGTTGACGCGGATGCCGTCGGGGCAACCGGGACGGTTTGTTGATCACGCTTCTCCTGCGCCGCTTCGTCGGCCTCGTCGTCTCGCTGCTGGTCGTTTCCGTCCTGATCTTCACGGTGATGGACCTGCTGCCCGGCGATCCGGCGTCCATCATGCTCGGAACCTCGGCCAGCCCGGATACGCTCGCCGCCTTGCAGCGCGAGCTTGGGCTCGTTCGGCCGCTTTTCGTGCGGTATCTCTCCTGGCTCGGGGGAGTTCTTGCCGGGGATATGGGGCAATCCTACACCTATGGCGTACCTGTTGCCGGGCTCATCGCCGAAAGGCTGACCCTGACCCTGCCGCTGGCGGCGATGGCCATCGTCATCGCGCTTTCCATTGCCATCCCGCTGGGGGTGGAGGCCGCCCGGCGCCACAACAGCGTCTTGGATCTCGTCATCGGCCTCTTTTCCTATCTCGGCATCGCCCTGCCTGCCTTCTGGTTCGGCCTGCTGCTGATCCTGCTGTTTTCCGTGACGCTGGGGTGGATGCCAGCAGGCGGGTTCCCCGGCTGGCAGGAGGGGGTTGCGGCGGGCATGCAGGCGCTGCTTCTGCCGGCAATCGCCCTGGCGCTGCCCCAGGCCGCCGTTCTGACGCGCGTGACCCGCACCGCCGTGCTGGACAATATCGGCGAGGATTTCGTCCGCACGGCCCGTGCCAAGGGGCTGGGGGAGGGGGCGGCGATCTGGCGCCACGCATTCCCCGCGGCGCTGGTGCCGATCACGACGATGCTCGGCCTGCAGTTCAGCTTTCTTGTCGCCGGTGCCGTGCTCGTTGAAAACGTCTTCAACCTGCCGGGCCTGGGTCGGCTTGCCTTCCAGTCGCTGTCGCAGCGCGACGTGATCGTGATGCAGGATGTCGTCCTGTTCTTCGCCGCCCTGGTCATCATGGTCAATGCCGTCGTCGATATCGTCCATCTGGCAGTGGATCCCCGGCTGAGAAGGGAGGCTGCATGATGTGCGCCGGCCTCAGGCGCCCGATCCTGACGGCAGGGCTGCTGCTGACGGCGGGCCTGGTGTCGCTGGCGGTGCTCTCGCTGTTCTGGACGCCGCAGCCGCCCGGCCAGATGCAGATCGCCATGCGTCTCAAGGCCCCGTTCGAGCAGGGGTTGCTCGGCACCGACCAGTTCGGGCGCGATGTCGCGTCGATGCTGATGTCCGGTGCGTGGAATTCCCTGTCGATAGCCGTGGCGGCGGTCATGCTGGGCGCTTCCGCCGGCAGTGCGCTGGGGCTCGGTGCCGCGGTGTGGCGCGGCTGGGCGCAGGCACTGGTCATGAGGGGCTGCGACATCGTCTTTGCCGTACCGCCGATCCTTTCGGCGATGATGCTGGCAGCCTTCATGGGGCCGGGGCGCGCAACGGCCATCATCGCGATCGCGACCTTCATGGTTCCGGTCTTCGCCCGCCTGACGCTGGGCGGTGCGCGTCAGGTGTGGACCCGTCCCTATGTGCAGGCGGCGATCGGCATGGGGCGGCCGCCGTGGAAGATCACGCTCGTGCATGTCCTCCCCAACATTGCCGACCAGATCATCGTGCAGGCCACGATCCAGCTCGGCCTCGCCATCCTGACGGAGGCCGGACTGAGCTTCCTCGGCCTCGGCATGGCTCCCCCGGCGCCCAGCTGGGGGCGAATGCTTGCGGACGCACAAACCTTCCTCGGCCTCGCGCCCTGGCTGGCCGTTCTTCCGGGGCTGGCCATTCTTCTCTCCGTACTCGGGTTCAGCCTGTTGGGGGACGGTCTGCGCGACCTGCTCGATCCCCGCGCCTCCTGACACGCCTGTCCTGGAACAAATCCGGGAGGACAGCGTTCACTGCTTGCAGCATGGAGGGGGCCATGCCGGCCAGTCCTGTTTCGCCCGGGAGAAGCTGATGAAAGGCATTCTTCTGTGGCTGGTCGGTATTCGATCCCCGTGATCATCCTGCTTTATCTTTTCGATTCCCTTTGACGTACCTCAAAGGGGGGCCGGCGCTGGCCGATAGTCTGGCGCAAACCAGTACAGGAGAAGGACATGGCACCAGTGAATGCTTCCAACGAGCCGGTCGGATCTTCCGCATCCTCGTCGCGTAGCGATATCGAGGCTCAGCTGCAGCAGTTGCGCGACGATATCGCCGCTCTCGCAAAAAGCGTGGCGACCGTCGGTTCGGAAAAGGCGGACGACTATCGCAGCCGCGTGCGCAAGGCGACGAACGATGCAACCGACGCATCCATGCAGATGGTCGAGGCTGCCCGTGAACAGGCCCTTTCCCTTGAAAAGGATCTCGAGCGGAAGATCCGCACCAATCCCCTGCAGGCGGTCGCGATGGCTGCAGGCGTCGGCTTCCTGATCGCGCTCCTGGCCCGCCGCTGATGCTGTCCGGACTGGCTCCGCTTCTGGCATCCCTGGCGGCGATCGATGCCACGGCGTTCATCCAGCGCCTGCGGCGGAATGCGATTCTGTACGCGTTCGTACTGCTGTTCGTGCTGACGGCCTACGGCGCGCTGGTGGCGGCCGCAGCCCTGGCAATCGCCCAGAGTCTCGGTGCGATGGGCGCATTGCTGGCCATTGCCGGCGGGGCTCTGCTTCTCGCCCTGGCCTTCTTCCTCGTCCTCCGCTCGATGGCCAAGGCGGAGGAGAGGCGCAAGCGGGAGGCGGCAGCAACGGGCGGAAGCCGCGCTCTCATGGTCACGGCTGCTCTGTCGGCCCTGCCGATGGTCGCGCGGTCGCGTCCCCTGGCCATAATCGCGATTGCAGGAGGGCTTGGCTTCCTCGCCATGAAGAACATCGACAAGGTCGGACCGCTCTTCGGCAGAAGCCGCAGCGGTCCCGGCGCGATGGATCGCGATCTGCGCTAGATCCTCAGATGAACGGCCGTCCCCCTTCCTCCGGAGGGCGCCATCCGGCAACCCGGTAGAGCCCTTCCGGGTTGACGATTTCGCAGCCTCGGTCGAGCCAGCGTACCAGCCCCTGGTCCATCAGTTTGCGAATGGTCTTGTTTGTATGCACCAGCGAAAGCCCGAGCGTGTCGGCAAGGTGCTGCTGAGTCAGCGGCAGTTGATGGCCACGGCTGTCGGGTTCGATGGCGGCCCGGGCGCGAGTATCGAGGAAGGCCAGCAGATAGGCCGCCCGTTCCTGTGCGCTTCGCCTCCCGATGCTCAGCAGATGCTCGTCCAGCATGGATTCCTCGCGAGCCGCAATCCAGGTTATGTCGAAGGCGAGGGAGGGATGGTTACGAAAGAGGCTCGGAAACTTCTCCCGCTCGAACGTGCACAACGTCATGCGGGTGAGGGCCTCGACCGAATGCTGCATCTCGAGCATGACATTGCCCTGCAGCCCGATCATGTCTCCGGGCAGGACATAGTTGAGGATCTGCCGGCGTCCGTCCTCGAGAATCTTGTAGCGGAACCCCCAGCCGCTGAGCACGGTATAGAGCGAGGGATTCCGCTCCCCCTCCACCATGATCGCCATTCCGGGCTCCGCAGGTGTTTCGGAAACCTTGAAACGCGAGACGAACTCCAGTTCATCGGCGCTGAAGTCGCGGAAGGACGGCCGTTGCCGGAGCGGGCAGCGATGGCAGGGAACACGCGGAGGAGTGATGGGTTTCGATACGGCCTTGGGAATCACGGGGGCGGGAAAGACACGACTAGCGCAGTCCCGTGATCGTTACTGTGTCTTTTTTAAATGACCAACGTCTTTACGGCACTCATAGAGGCTTTCCTGCCGAAGGAGAGTGCGATTCCCATTGTGCCAACGATTCTGATTGTCGAGCGAGAATATCTCGTCGCCATGGAGGCAGAGCGCATACTGTCCGATGCGATGATCTGCACGACGCGGATCGCCACGGCCCATGATTACCTTCCGGCTCTCGGGGAGGACGCATATGACATCCTCGTCATCGACATCGATCTGCTGTGCGACAAACACATGGAGATCCTGAAGCGCCGGCAGCGCAACGGTACCCGCATCATCGTGACGACATTGATGAAAACCGACGCCGAGATGCTGCCTGGAACGGATGGCCTCGCGTTTGTGGCCAAGCCGTTCGTCGACGAGGAGCTTGTCGCCGCCGCCGTTGGCGAGATGGGATTGATCGACGGCATCGACCGCTAGCTGCCGAACGCCCGTGCCGTAATCGCCGCATGGCCGGCGTCCGGGCCGAAATCGCCTTCGCCGGAAACTCCCAACAGTTCCTGCAGCCGCGTTCGTGCCCGGCTGACGCGGCTCTTTATGGTGCCGACGGCGCAGCCGCAAATGGTAGCGGCCTCCTCATAGGCGAAGCCTGCCGCGCCAACCAGGATGATCGCCTCGCGCTGATCGTCGGGGAGCTTGTCGAGCGCTTTGCGGAAATCCTGCAGGTCGAGTCGGCCGTATTGTTCCGGATGCACGGAAAACCGCTCGCTGAACAGGCCGTCGGTATCCTGGACCTCCCGGCCGCGCTTGCGCATCTGGCTGTAGAACTCGTTGCGAAGGATAGTGAACAGCCAGGCACGCATGTTGGTGCCGGCGGTGAAGCTGGTCTGGTTCGCCCAGGCCTTCATGATCGTATCCTGCACGAGGTCGTCGGCTTTGTCGTGGCGGCCGGTCAGCGAAACCGCAAAAGCTCGGAGATTGGGCAAGGATGCGAGAAGGTCGCGCTTGAAGCCGCGATCGTCGTTCTCGGTCATCGTCATTTCACCTTCACCGAGTTCGCGTTACGCTCGGCGTCTTCCAGCTTTTCCAGAAGATCCAGAAAGCGGTCAGGAATACCCTCTTCCTGCACCGCATCGTAGAACTCGCGGAGCTTCCTGGAAATCGATGCGTTCGGGGGCACCGATCCTGGCCTTATATCTTGATGGGAGATGGTCATGTCCTGCTTTTTTCTGTTGTCGTCACTCATCACGCGGGCAGCCTGTTGCGATATCGTGACAAACAATGCATCCGGCTAAAAAAAGTTCCACCCCTTGCGGAACTTTTTTTCAGGCCCCACGTTCCCCATCAGTAATTGCCCGTCGGGCATCAGGGGAGAATTTCTGTATGTCACTTACCACACGCGTTGCATCACACCTTCCGTATTTGCGCCGATATGCGCGCGCCGTGACCGGATCCCAGACTTCCGGCGACGCCTATGTGGCGGCGGTACTGGAAGCTTTGATCGCCGATGTCTCGATCTTTCCCGAAACATCCAAGGACCGTGTCTCGCTCTACAAACTATTCGTAGCAATCTTTGGTTCCACTTCGATCGAGATCAGGCCGATCGAGTCGCCGTTTGCATGGGAACAACGGGCTGCCGCCAACCTGGCCTCGCTTCCTTCCATGGCGCGCCACGCTTTCCTGCTGGTGTCGGTCGAGGGTTTCACGATCGAGGAGACTGCGGAAGTGCTGGATGTCAGCATCCAGAGGGCGACCGAGCTTCTCGACGAAGCGTCCAAGGAAATCTCCCGCCAGGTCGCCACCGACATCATGATCATCGAGGACGAGCCGTTGATCGCCTTGGATATCGAACAGATGGTGCAGGAGCTCGGCCATCGCGTGACGGGCATCGCGCGCACCCACAGGGAAGCGGTCGACCTGTTCCAGAGTTCGACCCCGAAGATGGTACTTGCCGATATCCAGTTGGCTGACGGCAGCTCCGGCATCGATGCGGTGAACGAGATCCTCAGATCCTCGAACGTCCCGGTCATCTTCATCACGGCCTTCCCCGAGCGCCTTCTGACGGGCGAGCGCCCGGAGCCTGCCTTCCTTGTGACCAAGCCTTTCAACCCGGACATGGTGAAGGCGCTGATCAGCCAGGCACTCTTCTTCAACGAGACAGTCAGGGCAGCGGCCTGAGCCTGATGGCCAACGAGGCGCAGAATGTTCGTCCGGGGTCCCCTTCGGAACAAGGCCTGGGGTCCCCGTTCGCGCCATACCTCACGATGAGCCTAGCAACAGGGAGCTTTCCCGCACGGCACGGAGCCTTTGCTCCCGAATGCCTCTGCGGCGAGGTGGAGAAAAGGCGGGTTGTTGGTCCGATGGCCAATCTCTATAACAATGCGGACAGGGCCCGACATGCCCGCAGCCTCTTCCCTGAAACGAAACGGAGTTAGAAATTGGTGCATCCGCTGACATGGCAGCAAGCTGGTCAGAGTGATGACAAGTTGCGAGAATTTTTTATGCCTGCGCTGGTCGATCTCGGCGCGAGCATCATCATTCAGGATGCTGCGTATAATTATCTTCTCGTCGCCAACCTTCCGGAGGTTTGGTCCAAGGAGCATTCCGTCACGCCTACCGACGCCCAGCTCTTCGGAGAGGATGTCGCCGCACGCCTTGCTGCCGTGAAGGTGGATATGTTGGAGCCGGGCCGCAAGGGCCAGATCGAGGTCGTCGTAGCCGATCAGTTCTTCGAATTCCGCGTGCAGGCGGTCGAATTCTCCCTGGGAGGACTGCATCTGGTGACGACTATCGTGGATCGCTCGGAGGAGCGCCACCGGGAACGCCTGCTGCGGGCGCTTCTGCGCGAGGTCAGCCACCGCTCGAAAAACCTGCTCGCCATCATCCAGAGCATCGCATTGCAGACAGCACGATATTCGGGCTCCCTCGATCTCTTCCTGCACAAGTTCCGCGGTCGGCTCTACTCGCTGTCCCAGTC
>JAEWKX010000390.1 GCA_023393575.1 Pseudomonadota bacterium | reverse complement strand
CATGCAGGCCGTGCCTTCTTGCGGCCTCTCCATCCGACCCGGTGGCGATCTCCTCCGGCGTCATCGGCTCCAGGTTCATGGCCCGACAGACCGCCTGGCCGGAAGGCAGGCCGATCTGAACGCCGCGTCGCAGGTTGCGGAAGGCAAGGTTCGCCTCGCGCTCCTCCTGTTCCGTCGGGTCCTCCCGCAGGCCCGGCAGGGTGTGGAGCGACGCCGCGATGAACGGATCGAGCTTGCGGGAGAAGTTGAAGGTGAAGCCGGGACCGCCCTTGCCGGCAATATCGAAGAAGCGGCGCCAGTCGATGACCCAGTTGGACGGCAGCTTCGCCTGCGGGTTCGGTGGCAAATCCTCGGGATCGGAATCCAGTTCGCCGACGATGAAGCCCGATTTTCCCGTAAAGTCGAAGAGGAGCTTCAGGCTTCCGTTGGCGATCCTCGGGGTTCCGGGATGGAACGCCCGGTTATGGCTGTAGGTCTCGCGCACCATGGAATGCCCGAGCCGGTAGCCGGCGGCGGCGAACTCCGCAGGCATGTAGGGACGCCGTTTGAAACGGTAGAAGCGGCGGCCTTCCGTCTTGATCCTGTTGACCAGGCCGGGCTCCGTCAGCAGTTCCACGAAATCGAACAGCACGATCCACTGGTAGTGCCAGGTGACGATGCGGCGGGCTTCGCTGAAGAGAGCCGCTCCCTCCAGCGAAGAGCCGTTTGTCCCGAGCCAATCGACGACGGCGTTGTGGAACTTCAGCATCAGCAGGTGCATCTGCGCCACCAGCAGGTTCTCGTCGTTGCGCTCATCGAAGATCAGCGCATGTCCCACCTGGTTGCGCGGCAGGTCGTTCGGCAGTGACGCGATGGCCTCGCCGAGCTCGTTTGCGGAGGCACCGGTTCGACCGACCAGGAGCTTCGGCGTGATGGAGAACGTATCGGCATCGCGCTGGTATAGGTAAGGATGGATACCGGGACCGTCGCCGTAGAGGGAATCGAGATCAAGGGCGGGAGTTCTGAAATTGTCCGTCGCCATCGGATCGGCCCTCTGCTGGTCGAGCGGGGTCGTGTCCAGGGTGATGTCATGGTCGATGAACTGGCCGAGATAGGTATATCCGGCGGGTATCCTGTCGTTGTCGCCTTCGGAATCCGGATCGGCGCCCCGCTCGCCCTTGTCCTTCATGGCTTTTGCGAGCGCGAAGAGAGCGTCGTCGTCCACGTGCAGCGGCAGTAGGTTCGGGAACATGATGCCGAATTTTCCGGGATCCCCGATGCCGTTGAATGAGTGGAGCGTCTCGCGTTTCATCCCGCGCACGCCATGTCCATGCATCGCAATCGCAGTCATGACTTCCCCTCCTGATACAATCTTTGATATGGAGATATTTGCCAATGATCGCAAAGATTGCATCGAGGAACGAGAAACACAACCAACCGCACCCTCAACCTTTGGATGTGGCGAGTTGATCTGTCCCGGGACTGTCAGCGCTCCAGAAGCGCGACCGCTTCCACGTGGGGCGACCAGAGGAACTGGTCCACCGGAACGACAGCACGGATCCCGTAGCCGCCATCGACGAGCAGCTTGAGGTCCCGCGCGAGCGTCAGGGGATTGCAACTGACGGCGGCAATCTTCTTCACCCCGGAGCGGGCCAGTTCCCTGACCTGCGCCTCGGCCCCGGCACGCGGGGGATCGAAGACGACCGCATCGAAGGCCTTGAGTTCCTGGGCCGTGAGCGGCCGGCGGAACAGGTCGCGCTTCTCCACGCTGACTGGCTTCAGGCCCTGGGTGCTGCGCGCAGCCTGATCAAGCGCCTTCAGGGGTTTTTCCTCGCCCTCCACGGCATGCACCCGCGCCGTCCGCGCGAGCCGGAGGGCGAAGGTTCCCGAACCGGCGAAGAGGTCGAGCACGCGCTTCGCCTTGCCCACATGGGCGAGGACGAGCGCCGCCATCGCGTCCTCGGCCTCCTTCGTCGCCTGCATGAAGGCGCCCGGCGGAGGGGATACGAGGACGCCCCCGAAATCCAAGACGGGCCTTTGCGGCTCGACCAGCACTTCGCCGTTGACGGAGACGCGGGCAATGCCCTTCTGGGCGAGAACGGCCTCGACGACCTTCCGCCGCTGTTTCTCGACAAGGGGCCGCAGGCCCTCGGCGGCGAGGTCGAGTCCCGACAGGGTTTCCAGCACGGCCAGGCGAAAAGTCCCCGTGCCGTCGGCAAGCGCCCCCGCGACGTAGCGGATCTGCTCCAGCCGGCCCGTGATCCCCGGCGATGCGACCGGACATTCTTCGATCGAGACGATGTGGTTCGTGTCTGCCCTGTTGAATCCGAGCAGTAGCCCTTTCTCCGTGCGGCGTACCGAGAACACGGTTCGCCGTCGTTGGCCTGGCCCGCAGGTTGCCAGCGGCCCCACCTCCGGCGTCAGGCCCTTGGCCCTGAGAGCCTCGACAACCAGGTTCCGCTTGAAGTCGCGGTAAGGGAGCTCCGCCAGGTGCTGCAGGGAGCAGCCGCCGCAGGCGTCCCGGTCGGGATCGTAGTGGCGGCAGATCGGCTCCGCCCGGTCGGATGAAGCCTTCGCCCGCGAAATCACGGTGCCCTGGCTACCGTTCCGGGCAATTGCTACCGTTTCCCCCGGAAGGGCATGCGGCACGTATACCGGTCCCTCGGATGTATGGGCGATGCCGTGGCCCAGGGCACCGAGGCCGTCGATGGTCACTGTCTGCGTGCTCATATGGTCTTCGATCCTGCCAGCAGGAATTCCTGGTTGCCGTCGCCGCCGGAAATGGGCGAGGGGATGAGCCCGAGGCTTCGCCAACCCATCTCGTCCGTCAGCCACTCTTCGAGCGAGGCGGCGATGGCCGGTCCGTTTTCGGGCTGTTTCAGAAGGCCGCCCTTGCCGATCGCCTCGCGGCCGGCCTCGAACTGCGGCTTGACGAGAAGTACGCATATGGCTCCCGGTTCAGCCAGGTTCAATGCCGGCGGGAGGGCGAGTTTCAGGGAGATGAAGGAGACGTCGGACACGACGAAGTCTATCCTGCGCCCTGCAAGGTCGTCTGCGGACAGGCTGCGGGCATTCAGGCCCTCGATATTCGTCACGCGCGGGTCTGCCGCCAGTGTCGGATGCATTTGGTCGTGCCCGACGTCGATCGCCGTCACGTGGGAGCCGCCTCGCTGGAGAAGGACCTGCGTGAAACCGCCGGTAGAGGCACCGACGTCCAGGCAGGTGCGCCCGGCGGGATCGAGTCCGAAGTGATCGAGCGCCGCCGCGAGCTTCAGCGCCGCGCGGGAGACGTAGTCCTGTGCCGGATCATCGATCTCGATCGCTGCATCGTCGCGGATGGTCTGTCCGGGCTTGTCCACGACCTGCCCGTTCACCTTCACCGTTCCCCGCGCGATCGCGTCGCGTGCCCGGGAACGGCTGGGAAACAGGCCGCGTGAAAGAAGCAGTTGATCGAGCCGTAGCGGCGGGTTGATGGACATGCTTCTCCATGGGTGTCTTTCCGGGGCGATGCAAGCGCCATGAAGCCGTCGCGATCCAAACGTTGCATAAAATATCAATCGAATTTTAAGCCGGATCCGTTTGAGTGTCGGGAACGCCATCCTCAGGCGATGCTGTCTTCGGACCGCCCGAAATGACTTCGGCCTTCGTGATATTGCTGTTCGGTCGTGTGCGGGTACCCCATGTCGCTTAGAAATCTTTCGCTCAACAAGAAGCTCATCGGCACTTTCGCCGCCCTGATGTCGGTTTGCCTGCTGGCCTCGGCAGGGGTGTTCTGGCAGGTCGTCCAGTCCACCTATGCTTCCGTGGAGCAGGCAAAGGCGCAGGAGATCCTGTATCATGTGGACAATGCTCTCGAAGGCATGCTCGAACAGGCCGTCAACCAGCGCGGCTTCCTGCTGTTCCGCAGCGACAGCACCTACAACGAGGTGTTTGCCCAGCGCGAGAAGATGATTGCCGCCATCGATGAGGCAAAGAAGGCGGCGGCTGGACAGCCGGCACTGCTCGTCTCGCTCGACCGGATGCGGGCCGCAGCCGATGTCTTCCATACGCAGTTGAGCGAACCCCAGCTGGCGGCGCGAAAGAACACCGACGCGCCGATCGAGGAGATCATCGAGATCGGCAGGAACC
>JAEWKX010000172.1 GCA_023393575.1 Pseudomonadota bacterium | reverse complement strand
ATCGGCGACAACGGCCTTGACGGCGAGGTCGATGCCGCGCTTCAGGTCCATCGGGTTCATGCCGGCTGCAACAGCCTTGTTGCCTTCGCGGACGATGGCCTGGGCGAGAACCGTTGCGGTCGTCGTGCCGTCGCCGGCGATGTCGTTGGTCTTCGAAGCAACTTCGCGGACCATCTGGGCGCCCATGTTCTCGAACTTGTCTTCCAGTTCGATTTCCTTGGCGACGGAAACGCCGTCCTTGGTGATGCGCGGTGCGCCGAAGGACTTGTCGATAACAACGTTACGACCCTTCGGGCCGAGCGTTACTTTCACTGCGTCAGCGAGAACATCGACGCCACGCAGCATTTTTTCGCGCGCGATGCGGCCGAATTTAACTTCCTTGGCTGCCATTTTGGTAACTCCTGAAAAGAGGTGTCAGCGATTTCGATTAGGTGCCAGCGGCAATCAGCCGATAACGCCCATGATGTCGGATTCCTTCATGATCAGAAGGTCTTCGCCGTTGAGCTTGATTTCCGTGCCGGACCACTTGCCGAACAGGACGCGGTCGCCGACCTTGACGTCGAGAGCGGTGATGGAACCCTTGTCGTCGCGGGCGCCCGGGCCAACGGCGACGATTTCGCCTTCAGCCGGCTTTTCCTTGGCAGTATCCGGAATGATGATGCCGCCCTTGGTCTTTTCTTCAGACTCGACGCGCTTTACGACAACGCGGTCGTGCAGGGGGCGGAAAGATGTGCTTGCCATTGTCTTATCCCTCGATCAAATGACATTGGACGGATCTGGCGATCCGTATCTCGTATTAGCACTCGCTCTGGAGGAGTGCTAACGGGGGTCGAGATAAGCGTGGCCTGATCGAGAGTCAAGAACGGCGACACGCAAAAATCCGCATCGTACTTCACGCCGCCGCCGCTTGCGGCAACCGGCAGGAAATCCCTTGCCATCCGGGCAAAGCTCTGCGATGTCAGCGCTTGTTGAAACACGGGTTCAGAAGCAGCATGGCCAAGCGCATCAGCAATCTCAGCGAGATCACCGGGAACTACGAGGTGATCCTGTCGGATGTCTGGGGCGTGGTCCACAATGGCGTCGAAGCCTTCCCCGATGCCTGCAGCGCGCTGTCCGGCGCGCGTGCGGCAGGGGTGAGCGTGGTACTTATTACCAATTCTCCGCGTCCGTCGCCCGGCGTCATCTCGCAGTTGCGGCTTCTCGGCGTTCCGGATGCAGCCTATGACCGGATCGTCACCTCCGGCGACGTGACCCGCCATCTGATCGCCGAAGGCCCGAAGAAGGTTTTCCTGCTCGGCCCCGAGCGCGACATGCCGCTGTTCGACGGCCTGGAAGTGGACGTCGTCGGCGCGGACGAGGCGGATGCCATCGTTTGCACCGGCTTCTTCGATGACGAGAAGGAAGTGCCGGAAGACTACCACGACATGCTCGTCTCCTTCCGGAAACGTGACGTGCCGTTCATCTGCGCCAACCCGGACCTGGTGGTCGAGCGCGGTCATCGCATCATCCCCTGTGCAGGGGCCATCGCCGCCCATTACGAAGATCTCGGCGGCAAGACCCGGATCGCCGGCAAGCCGCATACGCCGATTTACGAGGAGGCGCTGGCATTCGCCCGCCAGACCCGCGGCGAGTTTGCCCGTGAGCGGGTCCTGGCGATCGGAGACGGCATGCCGACGGACGTTCGCGGCGCGATCTCGCAGGGGCTTGATCTCCTCTATATCAGCGCCGGCATTCACGTGAACGAGTACACGTTGAACGGCCAGATCGACGAGGCGGTCATGAATGCGTGGCTCAAGCGTGAGGGAGCGGCACCGAAGTGGTGGATGCCGCGGCTCGCTTAGGAGCGCCGATGACCGTCTTTCACCGTCACGGGAAGAAGGAACCGCTTCCGGCAGGCCTGCAGGGCGGGGTCGTGGCGATCGGCAATTTCGAGGGCGTCCATCGCGGCCACCGCAGCGTCCTGGAACGGGCGCTGCTGCTGTCGCAAGATCGGAACGTGCCGGCGCTGGTGCTGACCTTCGAGCCGCATCCGCGCACCGTGTTCCGGCCCGGCAGTCCCGTCTGTCGCCTGACGCCGGCGCCGCTCAAGGCCCGGCTGCTGGAAGCCATGGGTTTTCGGTGCGTCATCGAGTATCCCTTCGACCGCGACTTCTCCCAGCGCTCGGCGGAAGAATTCGTGCAGACGGTGCTCGTCGACTGGCTGCAGGCGAGCGCCGTTGTCACCGGCTTCGACTTCCACTTCGGCAAGGGCCGCGAGGGTGGGCCCGCTTTTCTGATGTCGGCGGGGGAGCGGCTGGGTTTTTCCGTCAGCCTCGTGGACGCCTTCCGCGACGAGAACGCCGAGGTCATCTCGTCCAGCCGCATCCGGGCGCTGTTGGCAGAGGGCGACGTGGTGGCGGCCGCCGGCCTGCTCGGCTACCGGTACACTGTCGAGGCCGAGGTGATCGGCGGCGAGAAGCTCGGCCGCACCCTCGGTTATCCGACGGCCAACATGGCGCTCCCCCCGGAGACGGAGTTGAAGCCGGGCATCTATGCGGTGCGCTTCCGCAGGGCGGACGGCACGCTCCATGATGGCGTGGCCAGCTATGGCCGTCGCCCGACGGTGACGGAGAACGGCGCGCCCCTTCTGGAGACCTATGTCTTCGACTTCTCCGGCGACCTCTACGGCCAGACCTGCTCCGTCTCGTTCTTCGGGCGGCTGCGCGACGAACTGAAGTTCGACGGGCTGGATCCGCTGGTTGAGCAGATGAAGCG